>NZ_JCAFUK010000015.1:0-118980 GCF_059371235.1 Stenotrophomonas sp. YJH_SMC_29
GGGGAAAGGGGGATCGATGCGGGGAACCGGCCGCGCTTCATCAGCCAGTACAGGTGCGAGCGGGAAATGCCGGTGCGACTGAGCACTTCGGGCTTGCGCAGGAAGCGTTCACCGCGTGCGGCGTCAGGCCGGGAATGATCGGCAGGCTGACCAGGTGCGGTCGCCTGAGGGGCTGGGGAACCAAGCATGTGAAAGGTCGCGGGGCTGACGTTTCGTCAACCGCCGCCCTGTGTTGTGGGCTTGGTTAGAAGGCTAGAGACAGCTGCCGCTCAACTCACGCAGCTCGATGTGTAGGAAAGATTTTTACAGTATTTTGTAAAATTACACATGACGAATCCCCCTTGACGGCGAAACCTTGCGCCGTTCCAGCCAACTGGCGGGAGATGACAAGCGAGCGCAGCAGTCAGGCCGCTCGACTGGTTGCGCAGGACAAACGGACGCGCCTGGCAATCTGCTGATCCAGGCCAGTAGCGCAAAATGTGCGACGAGCGAACTATCGTCTACTGGCGGGTTGGGTCTGGTCATCGGCCGTCATGGCGACCGCTCGGCGACCTTCAAAGCAACCCGCTGGCCGGAAAGAGGCTGCGGCAGAGCCATTCAATCGGCGCGCGCCATCGACCCGCATGTGTCTAACACGGATCGATAGGGCGCCGATGTAACCAGCGTAACCAGCTGTAACCAGTGAATGCGGCGCTCCGACGATGGACGCAACCGAATGATTTACAAGACATTTCGCAGCGGTGTAACCAGTGTTACCGCTGTAACCAGAAAAAACAGTAAGTCAGAAATGAAAGATGGAAGAACAGGAGGTCAGCGGGAGGTCCTCAGCCCGTCCAGATAGTCCGCCCAGGCCTGCATCATTTTCGCCCGTTCGACCAGGTGAGCCGTACGGTTGTATGCCCGTCCGTTTGGATCACGCACGGCGTGTGCTAGCTGGTGCTCGATGTAGTCCGGACGGAAACCCAGCACCTCATCCAGCACAGTTCGCGCCATAGCGCGGAAGCCGTGCCCGGTCATCGTGTCAGAGTCGTAGCCAAGGCGACGTAGCGCTGCGTTGATCGTGTTCTCGCTCATCGGGCGCCCCTTGCCGCGCATACTGGGGAACACGAACTCTTTCCGTCCTGTCAGCGGGTGCACCGACCTAAGTATCGCTACAGACTGCGAAGCCAGAGGAACAACGTGCGATTGGCCAGTCTTGCTTGCCGTAAAGCGCCATTCGCAACTTTCAAGGTCGATATCCGCCCATCGCGCACGACGAAGCTCACCGGGACGCACGAAGACCAGGGGCGCCAGGCGCAATGCAGCCATGACAATCGGCGAACCTTGGTAGCCGTCCATTGAGCGCAACAGGTCAGCAATCAGTTTGGGCTCTGTCATGCTAGCGAAGTGGCGCGCCTCGGGTGGAGCAAGTGCGCCTTTCAGATCTTCTGCCACATTCCTGTCTGCGCGGCCTGTCGCTATCGCGTATCGGATTACTTGGCTGACCAGCATCCGCGCCCGATGTGCTGTTTCGACAGCCCCCCGCCCTTCGATCTTGCGCAGCGTCTCCAACAGTTCACGTGCTGTGATCGCTGCAATGGGTCGTTGGCCGATGTAGGGCGTCAGATCCTTTTCGATCAAGCGTGTCTCTCGCTTCACCGACCCGGCAGACAGCTTCTTGGCTCTCATCGCCAGATGTTCACGCGCCAGCGCCTCAAACGTGTTGGTGGCCAGTTCCAGGCTGGCCACCTTCTGCGCCTTGCGCTGCTCACCGGGATCAACACCTTCCGCCAACAGCTTTCGCACAGCAGCATGGCGCTCGCGCACAGATGCCAGGCTGACCTCTGGATAGGTGCCAAGCGACAGCGTGTTGCGCTTGCCGGTCACAGGACGCCGATAGTCCCAGCGCCACCATCTGGCGCCATCAGGTTTCAGCAGGAGGTACAGGCCTCCACCGTCTCGCAGCTTCTGCACGACAGCGGTTGGCTTGGTCTTGCGAATGGCGGTATCGGTCAATGACATGTTGGCGGTAGCTAAGTTGGCGGTAACAGGTATGTAGCGGGTGGAGGTTACCGCCAAAGATACCGCCAGAGAAGTCTGGATTCTGCTGGATCGCATAGGACGCAATCAGACGCAAAAAAGGCCGAAACACCTGATTTTTCAGGATATTTCAGCCTTCATAGGACGACATAGGATCATCAGTTGGTGGGCCCACCAGGATTCGAACCTGGAACCAAGGGATTATGAGTCCCCTGCTCTAACCGTTGAGCTATAGGCCCCGCGCAGCGTCACAGTGTAGTGGAGCCTGCGCTCGATCGGCTACCCGGCAGCAGCAAGAACCTCGGCAACGCGCCCCAACCGCCTCTCCGCCACTTCCGCAAACCACGCCTGCCGCCGCAGGTGTGCCTGAAACAATGCACCGTCCTTCTGGCCTCTTCAAGCGCCTTCTGGTTGTCGCCCCTGAATCCGGCAAGCAATCCAGCACTCGGCTGCGTCAGCAACGCCAGTGTTGCTCGGCGGGCGAATCCCAGGGGGTCATCGCGCTCATCACGCATTACATCGTCCCAGTCCAACAACGGCGAGAAGTTGCAGTCACGTGCATCCGATCCATCCCTGGCGCATGCATCGACAACCATCTTCAGTTCCATACGCACTCTCCTACGATTTGTCGAACCTGTTGCGCCTCCTGTTGAGAGAGGCGACCGGGTGCTTCAACACGGTCGTAGGGCCGCCCGCAGCTTTCCCCCATGCAGGGTCTTGTATGGCTGCGCGCCACCCGGCCAGAAACGCTTGGACTCACCGGGATGACGAGTGATGCGGTTTGACCTTGGATTGCCTGCTGTTGCGGCAGACAGTCCGCCTACGAAGGTGTGTTGAGCACCTGAAGGGGACTGTGTGGAAGCGAAGGTAGTGGCTTCAATTGGCGAATGCGACATGGTCCATACCAATCACACACAGCAGGAAGCTCACAGCATTGAGCCACTTGGGATTTACGCTGGATGGTCTCCTCCTTTGCAGCGCAGTCCTCAACAATTCTCAGGCCAGTTGCGTCACAAGGTGCGGCAAGCAACCGTCACTCGTTGAGAAGATCTTCCGGATACGTCATCGCGAACAGCAGCCGAGCATGGCTCGGCTCTACAGAAAGCGCAGGCATCCGGAAAAGAAAAACCCCGCACCAGGCGGGGTTTCTCAACGCTTCAACAACCGCTGGAAATCAATCGATATCCAGGAAGCTGCGCAGCTGCTCCGAGCGGCTCGGGTGACGCAGCTTGCGCAGCGCCTTCGCTTCGATCTGGCGGATGCGCTCGCGGGTCACGTCGAACTGCTTGCCGACCTCTTCCAGCGTGTGGTCGGTATTCATGTCGATGCCGAAGCGCATGCGCAGCACCTTGGCTTCCCTCGGGGTGAGGCCGGCCAGCACGTCGCGCACGGTTTCAGACAGGTTGATGTTGGTGGTGTTCTCGATCGGGGACTCCACGTTGGTGTCCTCGATGAAGTCGCCCAGATGGGAATCCTCGTCGTCGCCGATCGGGGTTTCCATCGAGATCGGCTCCTTGGCGATCTTCATCACCTTGCGGATCTTGTCTTCCGGCATGTCCATTTCCTTGGCCAGCTCCTCCGGCGTAGCCTCGCGGCCGTACTGCTGGAGCATCTGGCGGGAAATGCGGTTCAACTTGTTGATCGTCTCGATCATGTGCACCGGAATACGGATGGTGCGCGCCTGGTCGGCGATCGAGCGGGTGATCGCCTGGCGGATCCACCAGGTGGCGTAGGTCGAGAACTTGTAACCGCGGCGGTATTCGAACTTGTCCACCGCCTTCATCAGGCCGATGTTACCTTCCTGGATCAGGTCGAGGAACTGCAGGCCACGGTTGGTGTACTTCTTGGCGATCGAGATCACCAGGCGCAGGTTGGCCTCGACCATTTCCTTCTTGGCCTTGCGCGCCTTGGCTTCACCATAGGCCATGGCACGGCTGATTTCCTTCAGCTCTTCCAGGTCCAGCTGGGTCAGCTTCTCGATGTCGATCGTCGCCTGCTGTTCGGCAATGATCTGGTCCTTCACGTCGCGCAGGGCCGACGACCACTTCTGCTTGCGCTTCAGTGCATCTTCCACCCACTCCAGGTTGGTCTGGTTGCCTTCCCAGGAACGGATGAAGTCCTTGCGCGGCATGCGGGCGGTGACGGTGGCCAGGTTCAGCACGCGGCGCTCATGGGCCTTGATCGAGGCCATGGTGTCGCGCAGCTGCTTGGTCAGCACGTCGGTCAGCGGCAGCGGCAGCTTCAGGGTGACGAACACCGCCGACATCTCTTCGCGCAGGCGCGGCAGGTTCTTCTTGTCGCCCTTGGTCGCCGCCTTCTTGAAGGCATTGAAGGCGTCGCTCAGCGCCTGCATGCGTGCAGCGACTTCCTCCGGATCCGGACCGGTCGGTGCGGCTTCTTCCTCGCCACCCTCGACATCATCGTCCTCGTCTTCGTCGGCTTCGGCATCGGCATCGCTGCTGTCATCGGCAGCGGCCACCGGCGGCGCCGGCTCTTCGTCGACCAGATCGTTGAAGCCGACGATCACTTCGGCCAGACGCTTCTTGCCTTCCTTGTGGGCTTCGTAGTCGTTCAGCAGCGACTCGACCGAAACCGGGAACTGGCCGAGGGCGGCCTGGACCTGCGAAAGGCCTTCCTCGATACGCTTGGCGATGGCGATTTCGCCTTCGCGGGTCAGCAGCTCGACGGTGCCCATTTCGCGCATGTACATGCGCACCGGGTCGGTGGTACGGCCACCTTCGGTGTCGAGCGCGCTCAGCGCAGCGGCGGCTTCTTCGGCCGCGGTGTCATCGACTTCGCGGTTGCCGGTGTTGCCGTCGTTGAGAAGCAGGGTCTCCACATCCGGCGCAACTTCATGGACATCGATGCCCATGCCGTTGATCATGCCGATGATGTCCTCGATCTGTTCCGGGTCGACCATGTCGTCCGGCAGATGGTCATTGACTTCGGCGTAGGTCAGGTAGCCCTGTTCCAGGCCCTTGCTGATCAGTTGCTTGATTTCGGATTGGGCAGGACGTTCGTTGGCCATGTAGTGCTCGCGCCACCGGCTGGGTAGGAAATAGGGAACGTAGCATTATACCAGCCCGGGGCCCCGCCTGCCGGGCGGTGGTCCCGCAGGCTCAGGGCCGGAGAAGGAAGGTCACAGGACCGTCATTGACCAGGCTGACGACCATATGGGCACCAAACCGGCCCGTTTCCACCCCTGGCGCGTGATTTTCACGACAGATCCCGACAAATCGATTGAACCCGCGTTCAGCCTCGTCCGGCGGCGCGGCGGTGGTGAAGCTGGGCCGCATGCCCGATCGGGTGTCGGCGGCCAGGGTGAACTGGCTGACCAGCAGCAGGCCGCCGCCGGTATCACGCAGCGAGCGGTTCATCTTCCCGGCCTCGTCGGCGAACACCCGGTAGCCCAGCAGGCGCTCGGCCATGCGCTGCAGCTGGGCCTCGCCGTCGCCCGGCTCCATGCCGACCAGGGCCAGCAGGCCGGGCCCGATCTGCCCCACCACCTCCTGGTCGACATGGACAGCGGCCTGGCTGACGCGCTGGATCAGGATGAGCATGGTGGTTTCCGGATGAACAGGGCCGGCCACGATAGCAGCGCCCTTGGCTAAACTGGCGCCGATGAATCCGCACCGCAAAGCCCGGCTGGTCTACCGCGCCACCACCCTGTTCGCCCGCCTGCCCTGGCCGCTGCTGCGGGCGTTCGCGCACGCCCTGGCATGGACATGGGTCCGTCTCAATGCCCGGGAGAGCCGCGTTACCCGGCGCAACCTCGAACTGGCCTACCCGGAGCTGGACGGTCCCGCGCGCGACCGCCTGCACCGCGAGCTGCTGCGCTCGACCGCCCTGCAGGCGATCGAGACCCTGCGTCTGTGGAGCCGGAAGCCGGCCGACAACCTGCGCCTGCACCTGCAGCAGCGCCACGGCGAATCCCTGTACGACGCGGCCTTGGCCAGCGGCAAGGGCGTGATCGTGGCCGCCCCGCACTTCGGCAACTGGGAGCTGCTGAACCAGTGGCTGGCCTCGCGCGGGCAGATCGCCATCGTCTACAAGCCGCCGGAGGACGAAGCCAGCGACGCCTTCCTGCAGCTGGTGCGCGGCGGCCAGAACGTGCAGCAGGTGCGCGCCGAGGGCCCGGCCGTGCGCCAGTTGTTCAAGGTGCTCAAGGAGGGCGGCGCCACCGGCATCCTGCCTGACCAGCAGCCCAAGGCCGGCGATGGCGTATTCGTGCCGTTCTTCGGCGTGCAGGCGCTGACCATGACCCTGGTCAACCGCCTGGCCGAGCGCACCGGCGCCACCGTGCTGTATGGCTGGTGCGAGCGCATCGGGCCGGACATGGAATTCGCCCTGCACATCGAGCCGACCGACCCGGCCGTGGCCGACCCGGACCCGCAGGTGGCCGCCACCGCGCTCAATGCCGGCATCGAGCGCATCGCCCGTCGCGACCCGGCGCAGTACCAGTGGACCTACAAGCGCTACACGCTGCGGCCCCCGGGCAGCGGCGAGGAAGACCCGTACGCGACCGAAGAACATCCGCATTGACGGCTGTCCGGTCGCCTGCGACCGGCGGCCGCACCACGTTGAATACGACGCCGCTGCCCCCATAGAGACTGCGATGTCCGCCTCCCCCGGTCCTGCCATGACTGCTGCCTCTTCCCTGTTCGGCGACCCCGCCGCGATCCGCTGCGAACGCGCGGTGGCCGAACTGCGTGCCGGTCGCCCGGTGCTGCTCCACGACGGCCAGGGCCAGCGCCTGGCCGTGATCGCGCTGGACAGCGCCACGGCCAGCAGCTTCGCCGCGTTCGCCAGTGCTGCACGCCAACGCCATTACCTGTTCCTGACCGCCACCCGCGCCCGCGTGCTCGGCGTGGAGGCTCCGCAGGGCGCACGCCTGCCCCTGGCCGGCGTCGCCTTCGATGCCCTGCCCTCGCTGGGCTACCTGCGCGAACCCGGCCCGATGCCCGAAGACTGGAGTGCCGGCGACGCCTTCGATGCCGGCGCGGTGGAGCTGGCCCGCCTGGGCCTGCTGCTGCCGGCGATGGTGGCGGTGCGCCTGGATGCGGAGGACACGACCTTTGCGGGTGCGGCCGAAGTGGCGTTGTGCGACCTGGCCGAGGGCGCGGCACACGCCGCCCACGATTACGAACTGGTCGCCCGTTCGCCGGTGCCGCTGCGCGACGTCGGCATGACCACCTTCGCGGTGTTCCGCGGGGGCGTGGCCCAGCGCGACCAAGTCGCAATCATCGTCGGCGAACCGGACCTGTCGGCAGTGGTGCCGGTACGCGTGCACTCCTCGTGCCTGACCGGCGACCTGTTCGGTTCACTCAAGTGCGACTGCGGCGACCAGCTGCGGCGTGGCCTGCGCAAGCTGAAGGAACTGGGCGGCGGCGTGCTGCTGTACCTGGACCAGGAAGGCCGCGGCACCGGCATCGCGGCCAAGATGCGCGCCTACGGCTACCAGCACGACGGCCTGGACACCATCGATGCCGATGCGCAGCTGGGCTTCGGCGCCGACGAGCGCCGCTACGGCAGTGCGGTGGCGATGCTGCACGGCCTGGGCATTTCGCGCGTGGCCCTGCTCAGCAACAATCCGACCAAGGCACAGCGCCTGCGCAACGCCGGCATCGAGGTGCTGGACTGCATTCCGGTCACCGGCGAGATCACTGCCGAGAACGAGCACTACCTGCGTACCAAGGCCGATCGTGCAGGCCATCTGCTGGATGTTGACGCGCTGATCCAGGCTGCCCAGTAGCGCGGCCGACCTGCTACCGTCTGCGCGGTGCGGCCAGCGCCGCCACCGCCCGCCCTGCCGCCTGACGGAGCCTGCGTGACCGACGTCGCCCCTACCGCCCCACCCACCGATGCCTGGCAGTCGCTGCCGCAACGCGCCGCGCGCCTGGCCGCACTGGAAGGCGCATTCGGCGGCGCGTTCGTGCCGGGCCTGCCACTGGCCGCAGCTGGCTGGTTCTTCGATCTGCCCGGCGGCCTGTGGACCGCTGCGATCGGTCTGCTGGCGGGCATCGCCTTCGGCGCATGGCTCGGCCGCCGGCGACTGACCCGCACCCGCTGGCGGCTGGATGCCCAGGGCCTGGGCCTGCGCCGCGACCTGATGTGGCAGCTGGAAACCCGCATTCCCATTTCGCGCGTACAGCACCTGGACCTGCGCAGGGGCCCGTTGGAACGCCGCGCCGGCCTGGCCACGCTGATCGTGCACACCGCCGGTACCCGCATGAGCGCGGTGACTGTCAGCGGCCTGGATGAAGTCGATGCCGAACGCCTGCGCGACACGCTTTCGCACCAGCTGGACCAGGACGCCGACGCCCTGTGAGCCTGCCACCGCCCCTGCCCGCATCGCTGCCTGACGGTGGCGAAGACCATCGCCTGCACCCGTGGTCGTGGCTGTTCGTGCTGCTGATGCAACTGCGCCACTACTTCCTGCCGCTGGTGGCACTGCTGGTGTTCGGCCAGCGCGGCGACCGCGATCCGATGTGGGCACAGCTGATCCCGTTGTCGGCGATTGCCGCGCTGGTGCTGGTCTCGGTACTGCAGTACCTCAGCTACCGCTACCGCATCGGCAGCGACGCGATCACTGTGCGCAGCGGGCTGCTGGCGCGAAACCGCCGCGAGATTCCGTTCGCCCGCATCCACAACGTGGAAGTGCGGCAGAACCCGCTGCACCGCTTGTTCGGCGTGGCCGAGCTGCGCCTGGAGTCGGCTGGCGGCGTGCGTCCGGAAGCCGAAATGCGCGTGCTGAAGCTGGACCAGGCGCTGGCGCTGGAACGTCTCGTGCGCCAGCGTGGGCAGGCACCGCAGGCCGCCGACGCTGTCGCCACGCCTGCGGACACCGCGGCCGGCACCGAACACGTCCTGCTGCGCCTGTCGGGCTGGGACGTGGTGCGCATGGGCCTGCTTTCCAACCGCGGCTGGGCGCTGGCGGTCGCCGCCTTCGGCGTGCTGTTCCAGACCGTGCCGCGCCCGGTGATGGACGCGGCCATCCAGCGTGGCGGCCGCGAGGCATTCGGTTATGCCAGCCACCTGCACCCCGGCGTGGCCGGCGCTTTCCTGCTGCTGGCAGCGGGCCTGCTGCTGGGCTGGCTGGGGCTGCGCCTGCTGTCGGTGGTGCTGACCCTGCTGCGCTATCACGGCTTCACCCTCAGCGAGCAGGATCGCCGGCTGACCGTCTCGGCCGGCCTGCTCAGCCGCACCCGCAGCAGTGTTGCGCGACGCCGCATCCAGGCCTGGACGCTGCGCGAAACCACCCTGCATCGCTGGTTCGGACTGCGCCAGCTGCGCATCGACAGCGCCGCCGGCGGTCCCTCGCGCGACGAGGATCGCGCCCTGCGCGAGCTGGCGCCGTTGGCCCACCGCGAGCACTGCACGCAGCTGGTGCGGCACCTGCTGCCCCGGCTGCAGTGGCCGCCGGCGCAGTGGCAGTCCATCCCGCAGCGTGGATGGTGGCGGCTGTGCCTGGGCGCGCTGGTGCTGGTCCCCCTGCTGGCTGTCGCCGGCTATTGGCGCTGGGGAACGTGGGGCCTGCTGGTGCTGGCCTGGCTGCCGGTGGCGCTGCTGGTCGCGCACCGGCAGATGGCGCGCATGGGCTGGTACCTGGATGACCACTACGTAGCCGTGCGCGGCGGCTGGTGGAAGCGCTGGTGGCGCTGGGCCGAGCTGGACAAGGTGCAGGGCCTGCGCCTGCGGCGCTCACCGCTGGACAAGCTGCTGGGTACCAGCAGCCTGCAACTGGATACCGCCGGCGCGCATGGCGATGTGGCGCTCACCCTGCACTACCTGCCGCGGGCGCAGGCGCACCAGGTGATGGAGCAGCTGGCCGCAGCGCTGGCGCGGCGCACGCTGCGCTGGTAAGCAATACAGGCAGTGCCGGCCGCTGGCCGGCAACCGCAGACATTGCCGAGGTTGCCGGCCAGCGGCCGGCCCTACCGCGAGCGGAGTCGTGCATCCACGCATGGCGTGGATCCGCATCAACCCATCAGCGCTGCGACGGCCCCCAATAGCCCAGGTCCTTGCGGATCTGCAGGTCGCGCACCCAGCTGCCGAACGGCTTGCGTCGCAACGCGCCCATTTCACCGGACAGGAAATCCTCGGTGGCCGCGATCACCCGTTCGCTGGACAGGCCGTCACGGTAGGGGTGGATGGCGTCGGCATAACGCACGATCTCCGCCTGCAGCGCCGCGTCCGGATGCAGCGCGCGCTGCAGCATCGCCGGCAGCTGCAGCGGGTCGTCGAAGTCGATCATGTGCGGCTTGGGCACGCGGTTGCGGAAGGTCACCACCGGCTTGTGCTGGACGGTGAACTCCGAAACGATCGACGAGGTATCCGACACCAGCACATCGGCAGCGCGCTGTGCGGCCATCACCTGCTCCGGCTCGATGAAGCGCGCATGGGCACCGGCCAGCGCGCGGTAGCGTTCGAACAGGTCCGGTGGGCACTTCGGGTGCAGTGTCAGCAGCCAGTAGCGCTCACCGGCCGCGATGTCGGCCGCGATCTGCGCATGCAGGTGCGGGGCGGCACTCAGGCGCTCGGTGAACGTCGAACCGAACAGGATCACCGGGCGCCCGCCCGCTGCTGCGCGCAGCGCGGCGCTCTCGCCACCGTCATCGCGGAACAGCGGATCCAGCTTCGGCCAGCCGGTCTCGGCCACGGCGAAGTGGCCCTGCTGGGCCGCGATCTCACGGAACGGCGCGGTGGTGGCCGGGCCCTGCGTGCAGTACAGGTCGAACATCCCGCGCACCCGGAAATGGCCGCGCGCACTGTCGCGCTTCTCCACGTTGAAGCCATGGAACAGCTGCACCTTGGCCCCGGACAGGAAGGTCGGCACCCAGTTGGCGGCGCTGAACACCGCGCGCGGCCGCATCGCCAGCGCCTGTTTCAGGCCGATGCTGGGCACCCCTGGCAGCTGGCTGCCGGCCGCGCCGTCCTCGAACCAGGCCGCCACCTCCTGCCCAGAGGCGTGCAAGGCCTGCGCCAACGGGGCGAGAATAGGCAGCGCATAGCGCTCCGTCGCAAACAACAGGTACCCGGCCATCATGTCCTCCACGACCGCTCCCATCGAACGGCCTCGCGTCTCGGCCTGCATTATCGCGTTCAACGAGGCGGGCCGCATCGGCGACTGCCTGGCCTCGCTGGCCTTCTGCGATGAGATCGTCGTCGTCGACTCGTACTCCACCGATGCCACCGTGGCCATCGCCGAGGCCGCGGGCGCCCGGGTGCTGCAGCGCCCGTTCGACGGCTTCCGCAGCCAGAAGGACTACTGCGTCGGGCAGGCCCGCCACGACTGGGTGCTGTGCCTGGACGCCGATGAGCGGATCAGCCCGGAACTGCGCGCGGCCATCGAACAGGCCCGTGAAGCGGGCTTCGCCGGTCATGCCGGCTACCGCTTCGCGCGCCTGTCGGAGTACTTCGGCAGGTTCCTGCGCCATGGCAACGCCTACCCGGACCGGGTGATGCGCCTGTTCGACCGCCGCCGCGGCGGCTGGCGCGGCAAGCGCGAGATCCACGAGGCGGCCAGCGTCGATGGCAGCGTCGGCACCCTGCGCGGCGACCTGATCCACTATCCCTACCGCTCCTTGCAGCAGCAGCTGGCCAAGACCGAGAAGTACGCACGGATGATGGCCGAGCACGAATTCGCGCGCGGCAAACGGGCCACGCTGGGCAAGCTGGTGCTGGCGCCGGCCTGGCGGTTCTGGCGCGGCTTCCTGTTCCGTGGCGGCTTCCGCGACGGCTGGCACGGCCTGGTCTACGCCTATGTGCGCGCCAACTACGTGCGCCAGAAGACCATCATGCTGTGGATGCTGGGCAACGGCCAGGCCGTGGCTGACCCGCCGAACCCCTGATCGCCCGGCCCTGTGCGGGGCGCCGCTGGATCACGTCCCGCTGATTGCCCGGTGGCGCGCGCCCTCGACGATCGACAGGCCGGTCAGCAGGCCGACCAGGGTCACGTAGAAACTGGCGGTCATCTGGTGCGCGAACATCGACTGGGTCAGGCCGCACAGTGCGTAGGTGATCACCAGCATGATGCCGGCGGCGGCCGGGCCCCGGAAGGTTGATCGTCCGCTGCGGCGATGCAGGCGCACGAACAGCCAGAGCGGGATGCCATACACCGCCAGCAACAGCAGCAGGCCAGGTGCGCCCTGGGTCGCTGCCCATTCAGCGACATCGTTGTGTGCATGCCCCAGGTGGCAACGCAACTCTTCCGGGTTCTCGCGGCAGACCGGCACGCGCAGCATCGCGCTGTCGAAATGACCGATGCCCACCCCCACCAGCGGATGGTCGAGGAAGGTCTGCCAGGCCACCTGCAGGCGCTCCACGCGGGCCCCGGCGGACGAGTCGCTGTCGCCCAGCTCCATCCGCTGCACGTCACTGTGCAGCTCGCTCAGGCGGACCTGGTGGCGCAGTTCCGGTACCGACAGCAGCAGGGTCGCACCGATCGCCAGCATGCCGGCCAGCACCGACAGGCGCGCCGCGCCAGTGCGCCAGCGCAGGCTCAGCGCAAGCACCACCAGCAGTGCCAGCAGGGCGGCAAACACGCCGCGGCTGCCAGTCAGCACGATGGTGCCGCAGCCAGCGGCCATGCCAAGGATCACCAGCGACCAGCGCCGCGACGGGCGGCAGAACACCAGCAGCACCATCAGCACCATCACGATGTCGGCCAGTACGATGGCGTTGGTGAACAGGTCCGCGCGCGGGGCGCCGCCCAGCACCTGCCACAGCGACATCACGAAGGTGGCGAGCAGGCCGGTCAACGCGCCGTACCAGAGCCAGCGCAGGTTGGGACGCAGCGCGCACACCCACAGCGCGATCCACGGGATCACCACGAACCGCGATCGGTTGTCGACGTCACGCAGGCCCTGCTCGAACAGCAGCACCGACAGCAGGCCGAGCGCCAGCACCGCCAGCATCAGCCAGGCCAGCACTTTCACCGGTTGGCCCGCCATGCCGCGCGCGCGCCACAGCAGCTCCGGCGCCAGCAGGGTGCTGAGCAGCAGCAGCAGGCCGTACGGCAACAGGTTGATCGGCACGGTCAGCACCAGGGCCGGCAGGCAGAACAGGCCCAGCTGGGCCAGGCCGTGGGCCACCCCGTGACGCCCGCCGGCGGGAACGCCCAGCGGATCGCCGGCCATGAGGTTCAGGTTGTCCGGTGAAGCTGGCACGTCGGGAAGTATCGCTGCAATCGGCTGGAAGAACGGGAACGGCCGATGCAGGCCATCCCGGCCTGCTGTTTTACTGCCTTTGGCCACGCTTGGGCAGACTGGACAAGCAGGAAGGGGGCGGGCTAGTCATGTTCCTGCAGACGCCGTTCACGTTCCCGCTCCTCCGCGGTGACCACGCAGGGCACCTTCACCGCCGCTGCCGGCACCAGCCACCAGCGCCGGCGGTTGGCCACGCCAGCCAGTTCGGAGCGGTTGCGGTCGATGCACGACAGCATCGCGTATTCATGGACCAGCAGCCAACGGCGATCGGGCGCCAGCCGCTGCCAGCGCGTGGCCGCCAGGAGCTGCTCGTCCCAATCGGTCTCGAAACCGAAGGTCGCCGCAGGGCGATCGGCCAGCAGCAGATGCTGTTCCTTCCAGGCCACCAGTCCCAGCTCGGCATCGGGGGCCAGGCGCGCGCCGACCGTGCGCATCAGGCCGCGGGCGGAACTGGAATCGTTCAGCAACGGGTAGCCGACCAGGCTGTACAGCACCCAGACCATCGCCAGGGTCGATACCAGCGCATGCTGCCGGCGGCGGCCACAGGCCAGCAGGCTCAGGCCGCCCCACAAGCCCATCGCCAGGATCGTCCAGGCCAGTGCATTGACCGCCCCGGGCGCCAGCCCGCGGCTATGGGTCAGGCGCAGCTCGAAGGCCGGGTCGCCCACCACCGCCATCGCGCCGGCCACGGCCAGGCCCAGTGACAGCAGGCCGGTGAACAGCCCCACCACGGCCTGCACATCGCGCCGCTTCAGCAGCCCCGGCAGCAACGGCGCCAGCGCCAGGCAGAACATCGGCAGCGCCGGCAGGATGTAGACATCGCGCTTGCCATCGGGGATCGAGAAGAACAGCACCACCATCAGCCACCAGGCCAGCGGCAGCAGATAGCGCGCGTCGCGGCGGCGCAGCCGGCGGCGCCAGGCCGGAATCGCCCAGGGCAGCGCCAGGAAGGCCGGGATCCACATCAGCGGCATCGTCGCCAGGAAGTACCAGCCGGGCTGGTGGTGGTCCCACGAATGCGTATAGCGCCGCGCCGTCTGCTGGAACAGGATGTCGTCCATGTACGCGCGGTATTCGTCCGAGCCGGTGGCAAAGCCGGCCAGCAGCATCGGCGCCAGCCACAGCGATACCGCCAGCAGGAACGCCAGCGGCGCCAGCCAGAAGCGCACGTCGCGCGCATGCAGGCTTACCCGGGGCCACTGCAGCGCCGCGGCGATCGCCGCTGGCACGATCATCAGCAGCGCCAGCATGCCCACGCCCTTGGTGATCACGCCGATGCCGGCGAAGAACCAGCCCAGCCACCACCAGCGCCACGCCGGCCCCAGCAGCAGGTGGCGCAGCAGGCCATAGTTGGCCAGGGTGATGAACAGCAGCAGCAGGGGATCGATCTGTGCCTTCTTCGCCTGGAAGGTGAACTGCAGCGCGAACAGCAGCGCCCAGCCGGCATACAGCCCCACCCGCCGCGTCCACAGGCGCCGGCCCAGATCGACCACGCACCACAGCGTGCCCAGTGCCGCCAGCAGCGACGGCAGCAGGAACGCCACGCGCCACTGCCCGACCAGCCCATACAGCGTGGCCTGCCACCACATCAGCATCGGCGGCTTGTCCGAGTACAGCTCGGTGCCGCGGTGCGGGAACAGCCAGTGGCCGCTGTCGATCATCTGCTTGGCCACCAGCGCGAAGCGCGGTTCGTCCGATGGCCACGGATCACGAAGGCCCAGCCCGGCCCCCAGCACCAGCAGGGCCATCACCACCAACAACCACGTCTCGCGCGATGCGCGGGATCTCAGCATGGGACTCGCAACGTCAGCAGGGTCAGGCTGTTTTTAGCAGACGCGCGTAAAAGAATCCGTCAGCATCGCTGTCACCGGGCAGTCGCTGGCGCGCAATGCCTTCGCAGTCCAGGCCGAATCTGTCATCCAGCGGCTCTGCCACCGCGTCCGGATGCCATTTCAGGAAGGCCCTTACCTGATCGATGTTCTCGGCACGCAGGATCGAGCAGGTGGCGTACAGCAGCACGCCGCCCGGGCGCAGCATCGACCAGCAGGCCTCCAGCAGGCGGGCCTGCACGCCGACCAGCGCATCGATGTCCTCGGCGCGGCGATGGAACATCACGTCCGGCTGGCGACGGATCACGCCGGTGGCCGAACACGGAGCATCCAGCAGGATCGCGTCGAACGGCGTGCCATCCCACCAGGCACCGGGGTCGCTTGCATCGGCCACCCGGGTCTGCGCGCCTTCGCCCACGCCAGTGCGGGTGTAGGTGTCGCGCGCACGCGCGAGGCGGCGCGCATCGATATCCAGCGCCAGCAGGCGCAGGCCCGGGTCACGTTCCAGCAGGTGCGCCGACTTGCCACCGGGCGCCGCGCAGGCATCCAGCACGCGGGCGCCGGCCGCCGGCGCCAGTGCGTCGGCGGCACATTGCGCCGACAGGTCCTGCACCGACAACGCACCGTCGGCGAATCCCGGCAGCTGGTTCACCGCGATGGGCGCCGCCAGGCGCAGCGCGTCGGCGCTGAGCGGGCTGGCTTCGGCGGCAATACCGGCCTCGGCCAGCGTGGCCAGCGCCTTGTCACGCCCCCCCTGCTGGCGGTTGGCACGCAGCCACAGCGGCGCCGGCTGCAGGCTGGCAGCAAAGATCGCCCCGGCCTGCGCCGGCCAGTCACGCTCGATGGCATCGGCCAACCACGCCGGGAAGGCGTCACGCGCAGGCTGCTCCGGGAAACCCTCGCGCTGCGCGCGGCGCAGGATCGCGTTGACCAGCCCGGCCTGGCGCTCACGGCCCAGCGCGCGGGCGGCGTCGACCGTGGCCGACAGGGCCGCATGCGCCGGCAGTTCCAGCACGTCCAGCTGCGCGAAGCCCACCATCAGCAGCGTGCGCAGGTCGGCGTCGCGCGCCGACAGCGGCTTCTGCATCCACGACTGCAGGGCCGCGTCATAGGTACTGCGGCGGCGCAGGACCGCAAAGCACAGTGCTTCCAGCAGGGCGCGATCGCGGCTGTCGGCCAGCTTGGGCAGGGCCCAGGCCAATTCCGCCTTCAGCGAGCGGCCACGGGTGAACACCTGCGCCAGTACGCGTGCGGCCAGCATGCGGGTGGCCGCGCCCGGCGCCGCCTTGGCGACGGAGAAATCATTCTGCTTCGACACCGCTTATGCCCCCACGTGCAGGTCGCGGCGTGCATTGAGGTAGTCGGCGGCGGTGATCGCCTTGCCGCCTTCGCGCTGCAGCGTTCGCAGGCGCAGCACGCCCTGGCCGCAGGCAATGTCGATGCCGTCGCGGCTGGCCGCCAGCACGGTACCCGGCGCCTGGCCATGGGCCACGTCCAGCGCCACCGCGCCATGGATGCGCACGCGCTCGCCAGCCAGCGTGGCCTCGGCGATCGGCCACGGGTTGAAGGCGCGCACGGTGCGCGCCAGCGCGTCGGCGTCCTGCGCCCAGTCCAGCCGGGCCTCGGCCTTGTCCAGCTTGTGCGCGTAGGTCACGCCCTGCTCCGGCTGCGGCCGCGCGATCGGCTTGATGCCGGCACGCAGCAGGCCCAGGCCATCAGACAGCACCTGTGCACCCAGTTCGGCCAGCTTGTCATGCAGCTGGCCACCGGTATCGGTCGCCGCGATCGGCAACGGCTGGTGCAGCAGCACCGGGCCGGTGTCGAGCCCTGCCTCCATCTGCATCAGGCATACGCCGGTCGTGGGGTCACCGGCCTGGATCGCGCGCTGGATCGGCGCGGCACCACGCCAGCGCGGCAGCAACGACGCATGCACGTTCCAGCAGCCGTGGGTCGGGATCGCCAGCACGGCCCTGGGCAGGATCAGGCCGTAGGCGACCACCACCATCAGGTCCGGCTGCAGGTCACGCAGCTGCTGCTGGGCAGCCGGGTCCTTCAGCGATTCGGGCTGGTAGACCGGAATGCCGCGGGCCACCGCCTCGAGCTTGACCGGCGACGGCGCCAGGCCACGGCCACGGCCGGCCGGGCGGTCAGGCTGGGTATAGACGGCCAC
This sequence comes from Stenotrophomonas sp. YJH_SMC_29, assembly GCF_059371235.1. Taxonomy (NCBI): domain Bacteria; kingdom Pseudomonadati; phylum Pseudomonadota; class Gammaproteobacteria; order Lysobacterales; family Lysobacteraceae; genus Stenotrophomonas; species Stenotrophomonas sp. YJH_SMC_29. The sequence continues at coordinate 17,226 of NZ_JCAFUK010000015.1, forward strand.
GACCTCGTGGTGGCGCGCCGCAGCGCGCAGCGACGACACCGCGAATTCCGGCGTACCGGCAAAGACAATCCTCATGGCTACCCCACTTGCAGGATGGATTCGTGCAGGAAAGAAAACGGCGCCGTCGGCCGGCGCCGTAGAGCCCGCGCGCGTCGCGCAGGCACGGGCCACCCGAAGGGCGGCCCGGATCGGCGATCACGCCACGTGCTTGCGCTGCTTGGCCAGCTTCTTGCGCACCATCTCGCGCTTGAGCGGCGACAGATAGTCGATGAACAGCTTGCCGTCCAGATGGTCCATCTCGTGCTGGATGCAGGTCGCCAGGACTTCACCCGCCTCCAGCTGCTGTTCCTGGCCGTTGCGGTCCAGGTACTTCACGGTGATGGTGTCGGCACGGGTCACGTCGGCGAAGATGCCCGGCACCGACAGGCAGCCTTCCTGGTACACCCGGCCTCCTTCCTTGGCGACGATTTCCGGGTTGATGAACACATGCGGTTCATTCTTTTCTTCGCTGACGTCGATGACCATGAAGCGCTTGTGCACGTCCACCTGGGTGGCGGCCAGGCCGATGCCGGGCGCGTCGTACATGGTCTGGAACATGTTGTCGATCAGTTCCTGGAAGGCCGGCGTGGTGACTTCGGCGGCTTCGATCAACGCAGCCTTGGTACGCAGGCGCGGATCGGGGAACTCGAGAATGGGGAGAAGGGCCATGGCTGTTTCCGGGTAGGGGGCCGGCACGCCGGCATACGTCGCAGATTCTAGCTCCAACGCTTGCCTTGCGCCCCGGTTTCTGGACTATAGTGCGTGGACCTGTTGGGGAATCAGGGCTTCACACCTATGTTGCTTCGTTTTCGTACGGTCGTCGCCGCGGCGATGCTGACCGTGGCTGCCTATGCTACCGCCGTGGAAGTGAATGGCGGGCACCCGGACACCTATGTGGTCCGAAAAGGGGATACGTTGTGGGATATCGCCGCGCGTTTCCTGCAGAAGCCTTGGCTGTGGCCGGAGATCTGGCAGGCCAATCCGCAGATCGCCAACCCGCACCTGATCTATCCCGGTGACGTGCTGAGCCTGGCCTACCTGGACCGGGTGACCGTGTCCCAGGCCGGTCCGCGCCAGGAGGCCCCGATCGACGCCATTCCGCTGGCCCAGGTCGAGCCGTTCCTGAAGCAGCTGAGCGTCGTCGACAGCGTCAAGCAGCTGCCCTACGTGGTCGGCCTGGAGGACAGCCGCCTGCGCGCTGCGGGCGGTGACACCGTCTACGTGCGCCTGGCCGATGCCCAGGTGGGCCAGCGCTGGGCCGTGGTACGCCCGACCGTGCGCTACGCCCAGCCCAAGCCGACCGAGGACCTGACCGCCAATGGCGACGTCACCCCGGGCAGCGGCAACCTGTGGAAGGCCTACAACGCGCCCAACGCGCGCCGTGGCGTGCTCGGCTACGAGCTGGCCCAGGTCGCCACCGGCACCATCACCCGGATCGCCGGCGGCCAGGTCGAGGCCTCCACGCTGGTGCTGGACAAGAACGTCGGCGGCCGCGAAGTGCGCGCCGGCGACCGCCTGGTGCCGATCGAGGCGCGGCCGTACGACCTGCAGTTCGTGCCCCACGTGCCCGCTGCCGGCGTCGAGGGCGTGGACGTGCGCGTGCTGGCCGTCACCGACATGTTCAACGCCGGTGGCCCGCGCGACGTGATCGCGATCTCGGCCGGCCGGGCCCAGGGCGTGGACAACGGCACCGTGTTCTCGCTGTGGCGCCCGGGCCGCCATGTAGCGCACCGCATGAAGTACCCGACCTCCTCGCGCATGGACGATTCGCTCAGCACCGGCGCCGGCCGGGTCTCGCTGCCGGACGAATATGCCGCGCATGCGATGGTGTTCCGTACCTTCGACAACGTCAGCTATGCGCTGGTGATGCAGGGCGTGAAGCCGGTGCAGGTGGGTTACAACGCGCTGCACCCGGACGCAAAGTAGAGTCGGCTGCTTTTCGTCCAGATGCGCGAAAACGCCCGCGCTGCGCGCGATGCTCGACTGACAGTCGACCCTGCAGGGCGCTCCGGCAAACCCTGACGGTCACATGCGAAGGCGCCCTAGGGCGCCTTCGTTGTATCCGGCCGATAGTAGGGGATGACCACGCATGCATATGAGGCGCTGCTGCGCCTGTTGATGGCGGGAGGCGCACTGGCGCCACGACGGGCCCTGCTGCAGGCCGCGGGCGATGCGCAGGCCGCCATCGCGCAGGGCAGCGCGAACTGGCGCGCGCACGGCTGCACGCCGGAGCAATGCGCCGCACTGGAACGTCCTGACCGCCGGGCCTGGACAGCCACCCTGCGCTGGCTGGAACAGGACAACCATGACCTGCTGCCCTGCACCGATCCGGCCTTTCCGCCATCGCTGCTGGAGGTGCCCAACCCGCCGCTGGCGCTGTTCGTCGCCGGTGATCCCTGCCTGGCCTGGCGCCCCTCGGTGGCGCTGGTCGGCAGCCGTTCCCCCACCCCGGGCGGGCGCGCACTGGCCGCGCGTTTTGCGGGCTGTTTCGTCGAGGCCGGCCTGGCCGTGACCAGTGGCCTGGCCGCAGGCATCGATGCGGCCGCGCACCAGGCCACGCTGGACGCCGGTGGCTGCACCGTGGCGGTGATCGGCACCGGCCCTGACCGCGCCTATCCGGACAGCCACGCCCGGCTGCAGGCGCGCATCGCCGCCGAGGGCGCGGTGCTCAGCGAATACCTGCCCGGCACGGCCGCCCGCCCCGGCCACTTCCCTGCACGCAACCGGCTGGTGGCCGGGCTGGCGCTGGCGACCGTGGTGGTCGAGGCCGCCCAGCGCTCGGGCGCGCTGATCACCGCGCGGCTGGCCGCCGAGGCAGGCCGCGAGGTCTGCGCACTGCCCGGATCGGTGCTGAACCCGCGCGCGGCGGGCTGCCACCGCCTGATCCGTGAAGGCGCCGCGCTGGTCGAGCGCCCCGAGGACGTCCTGGAACTGCTGGCGCCCGCCCTCCGCCAGCAGCTGCCGGGCTTGCAATCGCGCCTGTCCACCCCCACTGAACAGGCACCGCCGGCGCTCCTGCCGGCGCGCTGGGCCGACGACCCTGACTACCAGTGCTTGTGGCGGGCGCTGGACCACAACCCAAGCGGTATGGATTCACTGATCACGCGTTGTGGATTGACGGCGTCACAGGTGTCCTCCATGCTGCTGGCCATGGAACTGGCGGGAATCGTGGCGTGCGTACACGGCCGCTACTGTCGAACTCCCTAGTTTCTTCACCTCCACAGCGTCGCGCGACGCAGGCCGAGGGGCAATGAAAGAGAGCATCCTGGATGTACTGCTGTACCTGTTTGAACACTATTTCAGCGAAGATGCGGACCTGATCCGTGACCGCGATTCGCTCCAGAACGGCCTGATCCAGGCCGGTTTCAGCCCCACCGAGATCAACAAGGCGTTCGACTGGCTCGATGCCCTGGCCGCGCAGCGGCCGAGCGTGGCCCAGGCGCGGGTCGATGGTCCCGTGCGCATCTACCATGGTCCCGAGCTGGACAAGCTGGACGTGGAATGCCGTGGCTTCCTGCTGTACCTGGAGCAGCACGGCATCCTCGACGCCGACCAGCGCGAGCTGGTACTGGACCGGGCAATGGCCCTGGACCAGGACGAACTGGACCTGGACGACCTGAAGTGGGTCGTGCTGATGGTGCTGTTCAACCAGCCCGGCTCCGAAGCGGCCTATGCCTGGATGGAAACGCAGATGTTCATGGACGAGCCAGAACCCCTGCACTGACCGTACACTTGGGGGCATAGCGCATTCAGGAGCGTCCCCGTGAGCGAGTGGTTCCATGCAGAAGGCAACCGGCAGCAAGGCCCGCTGCCGGCGGAACAGTTGGTCGAGCTGTTCCGCAGCAACCAGATCTCCCTGGACACATTGGTCTGGCGTGACGGCCTGCCGCAATGGCAGCCGTTGCGCACTGTGGTCGATGAGCTGGGCCTGATCGTGCCGGCGCTGGACGTGGCCGCACCGGTCGCCGAGCCCGAGCCTGAACCGGCCGTACCCCCGCCGCCGCAGCCGCCGGTGCTGCCGCCGTCCACGCCCTATGCCACCCCGGCCCCGGCCGGCGTCCTGCCGCCCCCGAAAAAGAAGCTCTCCGGCTGCGCCCTGACCGCGATCATCGGCGGCGGGCTGCTGCTGGTACTGGTGCCGATCGTGGCCATCCTCGCGGCGATCGCACTGCCTGCCTACAACGACTACACCGTGCGCGCCAAGGTCGCCACCGCGGTCAATGCCCTGCAGCCACTGAAGGACCAGGTGCAGCATTTCGCCGATGATGAAGGCCGCTGCCCGGGTGCCAACGATGCCGGTTTCCCGGCCCCGGGCGACTTCACCCAGGCCGGCCTGTCGGCGGTGAACATCGGCCGCTTCAACAATGGCCACTGTGGCATCGAAGCCACGCTGGCCGTGCCCGGCAAGAGCCTCGATGGCGACCTGCTGTGGCTGGAATACGACCGCGACAGCGGCCGCTGGCAATGCAGCGGCGAGAGCGACGACAAGTACCTGCCGCCGTCGTGCCGCGGCTGAACCCCGCGCACGGCTGCACCTCCAAGGACGACCCAACAGGGAACATGCAATGACTGAGTGGTACTACGCCGAAGGACAGCAACGCCAGGGCCCGCTGCCGGTCCAGGAGATCCGCCAGCGCTTCCAGCGCGGCCAACTGAACCTGGACACCCTGGTCTGGCGCGAAGGCATGGCCCAGTGGGCGGCCTTGCGCCAGGTGGTCGATGAGCTCGGCCTGCAGACGCTCGCCGACGCCAGCACGGCCACCGCCAGTGGCGGCTTCGACCTGCGCGGCGACTACGCCGCCATCGACAACGGCACTGCACCGCTGCCGGGCACCGGCGCGCTCAGCAGCTCGCCCTACAGCGCCCCGGGCACCGCCGCTGCCGGTGGCCCGCAGCCGGTGGTGGGCGGGGAAGTGGTCTACGCCGGCTTCTGGAAGCGGGTGGCGGCCTACATGATCGACTACTTCGTGCTGGCCGTGCCGGGCGGCATCATCGGCGCCATCATCGGCGTGGTGCTCGGCGCCAGCATGGGCGCGGTGGGCAGCGGCGAAAGCTCCATCGAGATCGTCGCGCAGCTGGCCAGCGCCCTGATCAACCTGGTGATCGGCGTGGCCTACTACACCTGGTTCCATTCCTCGCAGGGCGGCGCCACGCTGGGCAAGATGGCGGTCGGCATCAAGGTCGTGCGCAGCAACGGCGAACGCCTGACCAGAGGCCGCGCCTTCGGTCGCTACTGGGCCATGCTGCTGAGCAGCTTCACTCTCGGCATCGGCTTCCTGATGGCAGCCTTCACCGAGCGCAAGCAGGGCCTGCACGACATGATCTGCGACACCCTGGTGGTCGACCGCTGGGCCTACACCGACCAGCCGCACCTGCAGCGCCGCGAGCTGGGCACGGTCACCATCGTGATCCTGGTGCTGACCGGCCTGCTGATGCTTGCGGGCCTGGCGCTGCTGGTCGCCGCGGTCGGCTTCATCGCCAAGATGGCCTCCTGAACGGCCATCCTCACGCCTGGCTGCTTGACAGCGGCTGGCCGGGCGTGATTCCTCTAATAAGGTGAAACCTGAACGCCCGGCACACTACCGGGCGTTCAGCGTATTGATTTGTCCGTGGCCGCTTCACTAATGCGGCCGTTTGCTCCACCCTAGCGGCCCCTCCCCTGCGGCTCGCCCCACAGACACTGCTGCCATGCCCAAGCACCTGCTCATCGTTGAATCGCCGGCCAAGGCCAAGACGATCAACAAATACCTCGGCAAGGACTACACCGTCCTGGCCTCGTATGGGCATGTGCGCGACCTGATTCCGAAGGAAGGCGCGGTCGACCCGGACAACGGGTTCGCCATGCACTACGACGTGATCGACAAGAATGAAAAGCATGTCGATGCGATTGCCAAGGCCGCCAAGGGCGCCGACGACATCCTGCTGGCGACCGACCCGGATCGCGAGGGTGAAGCGATCAGCTGGCATATCGCCGAGATCCTGAAGGAACGCGGGCTGGTCAAGGACAAGCCGATGCAGCGCGTGGTGTTCACCGAGATCACCCCGCGCGCGATCAAGGAAGCGATCAGCCAGCCGCGCGCGATCGCCAGCGACCTGGTCGATGCCCAGCAGGCGCGCCGCGCGCTGGACTACCTGGTCGGTTTCAACCTGTCGCCGGTCCTGTGGCGCAAGGTCCAGCGCGGCCTGTCCGCCGGCCGCGTGCAGAGCCCGGCGCTGCGCATGATCGTCGAGCGCGAGGAAGAGATCGAAGCGTTCATCGCCCGCGAATACTGGTCGATCGCCGCCGAGTGCGCCCACCCGTCGCAGCACTTCAACGCCAAGCTGGTCAAGCTGGACGGGCAGAAATTCGAGCAGTTCACCATCACCGACGGCGATACCGCCGAAGCCGCCCGCCTGCGCATCCAGCAGGCCGCGCAGGGCTCGCTGCATGTCACCGACGTTGCCAGCAAGGAGCGCAAGCGCCGCCCGGCGCCGCCGTTCACCACCTCCACCCTGCAGCAGGAAGCTTCGCGCAAGCTCGGTTTCACCACCCGCAAGACCATGCAGGTGGCGCAGAAGCTGTACGAAGGCGTGGCGATCGGTGACGAAGGCACCGTCGGCCTGATCTCGTACATGCGTACCGACTCGGTGAACCTGTCGCAGGACGCGCTGGCTGAAATCCGCGACGTGATCGCCCGTGACTACGGCATCGCCTCGCTGCCGGACCAGCCCAACACCTACCAGACCAAGTCGAAGAACGCCCAGGAAGCGCACGAAGCGGTGCGCCCGACATCGGCCCTGCGCACCCCGGCCCAGGTGGCGCGCTTCCTGACCGACGACGAGCGCCGCCTGTACGAACTGATCTGGAAGCGCGCCGTCGCCTGCCAGATGATCCCGGCCACGCTCAATACCGTCAGCGTCGACCTGTCCGCTGGCAGCGAGCACGTGTTCCGTGCCAGCGGCACCACGGTGGTGGTGCCCGGTTTCCTGGCCGTGTACGAGGAAGGCAAGGACAGCAAGAGCGCCGAGGACGAGGACGAGGGCCGCAAGCTGCCGGCGATGAAGCCCGGTGACCGCGTGCCGCTGGAACGCATCCAGGCCGAGCAGCATTTCACCCAGCCGCCGCCGCGCTACACCGAAGCGGCGCTGGTGAAGGCGCTGGAAGAGTACGGCATCGGCCGTCCGTCGACCTACGCGTCGATCATCCAGACCCTGCTGTTCCGCAAGTACGTGGAAATGGAAGGCCGCAGCTTCCGTCCGTCCGACGTCGGCCGCGCGGTGTCCAAGTTCCTGTCCAGCCACTTCACCCAGTACGTGGACTACGACTTCACCGCCAAGCTCGAAGACGAACTCGACGCCGTCTCGCGTGGCGAAGAAGAGTGGATCCCGCTGATGGCCCGCTTCTGGGAGCCGTTCAAGGAGCTGGTGGAAGACAAGAAGGAATCGGTGGACCGCGCCGAGGCCAGTGGCGCGCGCGAGCTCGGCACCGACCCGAAGACCGGCAAGCCGGTCAGCGTGCGGCTGGGCCGCTTCGGGCCCTATGCGGCCATCGGCAGCACGGCGGAGGACGCCGAGGAAAAGCCCAAGTTCGCCTCGCTGCGCCCGGGCCAGTCGATGCACACCATCTCGCTGGAAGACGCGCTGGAACTGTTCCTGATGCCGCGTGCGCTGGGCGAGGACAATGGCGAGCCGGTCAGCGTCGGCATCGGCCGCTTCGGTCCGTTCGCCAAGCGCGGCAGCACCTACGCCTCGCTGAAGAAGGAAGATGACCCGTACACCATCGACCTGGCCCGCGCCGTATTCCTGATCGAAGAGAAGGAAGAGATCGCGCGCAACCGGATCATCAAGGAGTTCGAAGGCAGCGACATCCAGGTGCTGAACGGCCGCTTCGGCCCGTACATCAGCGACGGCAGGATGAACGGCAAGATCCCCAAGGATCGCGAGCCGGCATCGCTGACCCTGGCCGAAGTGCAGCAGCTGATGGAAGAAACCGGCAAGCCGGTGCGCAAGGGCTTCGGTGCGAAGAAGGCCGCTGCGAAGAAGGCGCCGGCCAAGAAGGCGGCGGTGAAGAAGGAAGCGGCGCCGAAGAAGGCCGCGGCCAAGAAAGCGCCTGCCAAGAAGGCGGTAAAGAAGGCGGTAAAGAAGGCCGCCGCGAAGAAGGCCCCGGCCAAGAAGGCCGCTGCAAAGAAGTAGATGCACGCCATGCGTGGATGCTGTGTCACGCCATGCGTGGATGAGGGGTAGTGCCGGCCGCTGGCCGGCAACCCCAGAAGCATCAGACGCCGGCCAGCGGCCGGCACTACCGGGTGCCAGGGTCCACCCCTTCTGCACGCCGCAGGAGGATAATGAAGGCCCACGTCGGGCCGGTCGCCGCCATGAAAGAACTCACCCTGGACTCCGCTGTCGCCACGCTCCGCGCCGGTGGCGTGATCGCCTATCCGACCGAAGCGGTCTGGGGCCTGGGCTGCGACCCCTCGCATGAGGCGGCGGTGCACATGGTGCTGCGGCTGAAGCAGCGCCCGATCGAGAAGGGCATGATCCTGGTGGCCGCCGACCTGTCGCAGCTGGAGGGCTGGGTGCGCCTGCAGGCACTGCCCGACGCCCGCCAGCGCGCGGTGCTGGCCAGCTGGCCGGGTGCCAACACCTGGATCCTGCCGACCGGTCCGCGCGCCAAGCCCTGGGTCACCGGTGAGCACAGCGGCATCGCCGTGCGCATCAGTGCCCACCCGCTGGTGGCTGCACTGTGCCGCGCCTGGGGCGGTCCTCTGGTCTCCACCAGCGCCAACCTGGCCGGTGAGCCGCCGGCCCGCAGCCGTGCCGAACTCGATCCGCGCCTGCTGCGCCTGCTCGATGGCCTGCTCGACGGCGAAACCGGCGGCCTGGCCCAGCCGACCCCCATCCGCGACGCGCTCAGCGGCAACGTGCTGCGCTCCTGAGCGGGCGATTGCACTGCCGCGCACAATCGCGCACCCTGCCGCCATGAACCTGCCGCGCACCGCCCTGGGCCTGTGCCTGCTGCTGTCCTCGACCGCACTGGCCGCCGAGGACGTGCGCGTGTACCGCTGTGTCGCCAGCAATGGCGCCGTCGCCCTGCAGGACAGGCCGTGCAGCAGCGGCCGGCAGGAAGTCCGCGACCTGCAGCGGCCCCGTGATCCCGCGCCGCGGGTGGTGCGCAGTGACGCCCCTCCCGCAGCGCCCAGCGAGGCTCCGGTGATGCGCGATCGCGAAGTCCGCCACGTCTACATCCAGCCGCCACAGCCGTTGTACGAGTGCGTGAGCGACGACGGTCGCCGCTACACCAGCGACAGCAACGAGGGCAATCCGCGCTGGGTCCCATTGTGGACCAGCGTGTGGCTCCCGCACGGGCATCACGGCGCGGTCCATCCCGGTCCACGCCCGGGCTTCGGCACGCCGGTCGGTGCGCCGATCGGTGAAGGCGCCGGCTACCGGCCGCCTGCGGTGGGCGTCGGCGTGCAGGTGCCGGCCGGCAGCGTGCTGGTCCGTGACAGCTGCCATGCGCTGCCGCCGCAGGAAGTCTGCGCGCGCCTGCGTGACCGCCGCTGGGAACTGGATCGCCGCTACAACAGCGCGCTGCAGAGCGAGCGCACGGACATCAGCAACGAACAGCGTGGCATCGACGCGCGCCTGTCGCGGGACTGCGAACGCTGAGCGCGATGCCTGCCGGGGCATGTACGCTGTGCGCATGAAGAATCCGATCTGGCTGGCCCTGGGCCTGTTCGCCGGCAACGCGTTGGCCGACGACGGGGTGATCTACCGCTGCACCTCCAGCAGCAGCGATGTGCCCACCCTGCAACGCACGCCCTGCCCGACCGGCAGCAAGCAGCAGGTGGTGCGGGTGCCGGCCAGTGCTCCGCCGGCGCCGGCCTCAGCGGCACCCGTGCCGGCCGCGCCCGAACCGGCCGCGGCCACTGCGCCATCCGTTCCCGCACCCGCGCCTCGCCGCCCCGGTGAAGGGCGCACGATCATGGAAGCCGGCATGGTCGAACGCGAAGGCGGCGATCTGATACTCGACAGTGCAGCGCTGCCGCGCCAGGCCGATGCCGCGCCAGACAGCCATGCGCCGCCGAAGCCGCCGCTGCCACCGATCTTCCAGTGCACCGACAGCCAGGGCGGCGGCTACCTGCACGAGTACGAAGCCGCCCCCGGACGCTGCGAACTGATGACCGTACAGGGCCTGGGCGGCGCCACGCCGGTCAACGCCGCCGGCTGCGAGGTGGTGCGCGACCGCTGCGAGGCGCTGCCGGAAGCGCAGCGCTGCAGCAGTTGGCAGCAACGCTTCCGCGATGCGCGGGGGCGTGAGCGGTTCGCCTCGCCGGAAAACCGCGACACGGCACGTGGCGAGCGCGAACGACTGCAGGGTGTGCTGGAGGCCAGCAACTGCCCGGTACCGGGGTGACAACCATCCGGTCGTGCCGGCCGCTGGCCGGCAATCGCAGGATTTTCAGATGATTGCAGTTGCCGGCCAGCGGCCGGCACGACCACCGGAAGATCAGAACCCGTAGCGCAGGAAGCCGCCATCCACTGCGATGCACTCGCCGGTGACGTAGCTGGCCGCCGGCAGGCACAGGAAGCCGACGGCGGCGGCCACTTCCTCCGGCTCGCCGATACGGCGCATCGGCGTACGGTTGATCACTTCCTCGTAGTAGTCCGGGTCCGACAACGGGCCGGAGGTGCGCCGGGTGCGGATGTACCAGGGCGCCACCGCGTTGACCCGGATGCCGTCCTCGGCCCATTCGACCGCGAGGTTGCGGGTCATCTGGTGCATCGCCGCCTTGCTCATGCCGTAGACCACGCCACTGCGCACATGGGTCAGGCCGGAAACGCTGCCGACATTGACGATCGACGACGACGCGTGCCGGGCCAGCAGCGGGTGCGCGTAGCGCGACAGCTCGAAGGCCGAGAACAGGTTGGTCTCGAAGATCTGGCGCCATTCGTCCTCGGAATACTCCGTGGCCGCCTTGGTGACGTTGCCACCGGCGTTGTTGACCAGGATGTGCAGGCCATCGCTGTGGTCTTCCACCCAGTCCAGGATCTGCCGGCGGTCTTCGTCATCGGAGACATCGGCGGCCAGCGCGTGGACCTGCATCTGCGGATATACGTCCAGCAACTCGTCGCGCGCGGTCTCCAGCATGTCGATATCGCGGCCGACGATCATCAGGTCGGCACCGAACCCGGCCAGTTCATGCGCGATGGCCAGGCCGATGCCGGCACTGGCGCCGGTGATCAGGGCGGTCTGGCCGTCCAGGCGCCACCGTTGCTGGGTCATGTGTCCTCCGGGGCCGGGCCCACTGTGTTCCGATGCCACAAGGATACGCGCTCACGGCAGCCGCCTGCGGTAGATGCGACACTGCGCGCACGCCCATCACGGAGTGCCGCCATGCGCATCCTGATCCTGTCCACATCCCTGCTGGCCACCGTGCTGCTGTCGGCCTGCCAGCGTCCGCCCACGCCGAACCCGGAGAAGCCGCCGGAACCGCAGGCCATGGCACGCGCGATCCAGCAGCCGCTGGACCGCGCCAAGGGCGTGCAGAAGACTGTCGATGACGCCGCTGCGAGCGAGCGCAAGGCCGAGGCTGACGCGACGCAGTGACCTGTCGGGTCAGAGCCCTATGCGCTGCAGAGGGGTCCGGCCCCATCAACGAAAAACGCCCGGCCTGAGCCGGGCGTTTTCATTCACTACTGCTGCCGATCAGAACCCGCAGAAGCAGTACGCCAGCGCCTTCACCGGTGCACCGTTGCCCTTCTCGCGGGCGGCGTTCTCGACGAAGCGCAGCTGCGTATCCACGTCCGGCATCGTGCGGGCCAGCATCATCCGCGCCACGCCCGAATCGGCCAGCATCCACGCACCGGCCCGGCTGCCGGCGAACCCGCTGACGAACTGCGCGAACGGCGTGGCCGCCTTCTCGATGTAGCGCACGCGATAGGCATCGGCCTTGCCGAGCTTGGCGCGGCTGGCCGCGTCGGCCACGGCATCCTTCAGCCCGCCAAAGGCATCGACCAGGCCGCGTTCCTTGGCCTGTGCACCGCTCCACACGCGGCCGCGGGCGACCTCGTCCACCGCCTCGACCGGCTTCTTGCGGGCGTCGGCGACACGGCCGGTGAAGTCGGCGTAGCCCTTGTTGATCACCGTCTGGATGACCTGGCCCACCGCCGGGTCCATCGGCCGGGTAACGTCGAAGGCGCCGGCGAAACGGGTGGTGCCGACACCGTCGGTGTGCACGCCGATCTTGTCCAGCGCGCGGCTGAAGTTCGGCACCATGCCGAAGATGCCGATCGAACCGGTGATGGTCGACGGATCGGCATAGATGCGATCGGCGTTCATGCTGATCCAGTAGCCACCGGAGGCGGCCAGGTCGCCCATCGACACCACCACCGGCTTGCCAGCGGCCTGCAGGGCCACCACTTCACGACGGATCTGCTCGGAGGCGAACACTTCACCACCGGGCGAATCCACCCGCAGCACCACCGACTTCACGTTCTCGTCGTCACGCGCGGCACGCAGCAGCGCCGAGGTCGACTCGCCACCGATGCGGCCGGCCGGCAGGTCACCACCGCTGATCTCGCCGGACGCCACCACCACCGCCACCTGCGGACGCGAGTCCACCGGGTTGCGACGGGCGTCGAGCAGGGCCAGGTAACGGCCGAAGTCGACGTTGCGGAAACCGCCGTCGGCATCGTCGTCGGCGACGCCGCGCTCGATCATCAGATCCTCGAATTCCTCGCGGGTCTTCAGCGCGGTCACCAGCTTCTGCTGCAGCGCGAACTTGGCCAGGTCGCCACCGGCGGCGGCAATGCCTTCCGGCAGCGTGTCGATGCCGGCGGCCAGCTGTGCCGGATCCAGGCGGCGGGCCTTGGCGATGTCGCCCAGGTAACGCTGCCAGACGTCGTTCATCCAGAACAGGTCGGCTTCCTTGGAGGCCGGTGACGCCGCGTCGAGCACGTACGGCTCGGCCGCGGACTTGTACTCGCCCACCTTGAACAGGTGCACGTCCACGCCCAGCTTGTCCTGCAGGCCGGTGCGGAAATACTGGCGGTAGCGGCCGAGGCCCTCGAGCACGACCGAGCCCATCGGGTCCAGGTAGACCTCGTCGGCCTGCGCGGCCAGCAGGTACTGCGACTGGCCCATGCTCTCGCTGTAGGCCACCAGCTGCTTGCCGGACGCGCGCAGGTCCTGCAGCGCGGCGGCCACCTCACGCAACGAGGCGAAGCCGGACGGCTGCAGCTTGTCCAGTTCCAGCACCACGCGCTCGATCTTCTTGTCTTCCTTGGCCGACTCGATCACCCGCAGCAGGTCGCGCAGCTGGATCTCTTCGGCACCGTTGTCACCCACCGCCTTGGCCAGCGCGCGGCTGACCGGATCGGCGCTGAACTGCTCGACCAGGCGGCCTTCGGGCGCGATCACCAGCGTGGTGCGGTCCTGCAGCGACTTGCTGGCACCGGCGCCCATGCCGGCGGCGATGACGAACATCACCAGCAGCAGGAACAGCAGGCCGAAGAACACCAGGTTGAGGATCAACCGGCGGGTGAAGTTCATGACGTCCCACAGCCCGATGAAGAAACTGGCGACGGGATTGCGACGCGCCGGGGGCAGCGGGGGCACGGGTTGATTCATGGAACGCTCCGGATGGCTTCTTGCCGTGGTACCAGCATAGCCGGTGCCGCGTGATGCGGCATCGGACACAAGTCAGGGGATCGCCCGCCATGGGTGGGCAGGCGGGCGGGACGATCAGGACAGCATCGACTGGCCGATGCGCAGGCTGCTGCGGCGCAGGCGCCAGCCCATCAGGATGGCAGCGGCAGTCAGGCCGACGATCAGGCCGATCCACATGCCCTGCGGGCCCATGCCCAGCCCCAGGCCGAGCCCGGCGCCGAGCGGCATGCCCAGGCCCCAGTACGCGAACATGGCGATGAACATCGGCACGCGGGTGTCCTTCAGGCCGCGCAGCGCACCGGCTGACAGTACCTGGATGCCGTCCGGGAACTGGAAGGTGGCCGCGTACAGCAGCAGGGTCGAGGCCAGCCCGGCCACCGCCAGGTCGTTGGTGTACACGCCGACGATGGCGTCGTGGCCGAACAGCAGCACCGCCGCCGACAGCGTCTGCGTGCCCATGATGATCGCGTAACCGGCCCAGGCCGCGCGTCGCACGCCGAAGCCATCGCCACGGCCGACCGCATGGCCGACGCGCACGGTGGTGGCCTCGGCCACGCCCATCGGAATCATGAAGCACAGCTGCGCGACGTTGATCGCGATCTGGTGCGCCGCCGCTTCATTGGCACCCAGGCGACCGATCAGCAACGCGGTGACGATGAACAAGCCACCTTCCATCAGCACGGTGATGCCGATCGGCAGGCCGGTGCGCAGCAGCTCCCAGATCGCCTTCCAGCGCGGCCCTTCGAAATGCGAGAACAGCTGCAGGTGGGCAAAGCGCTTGGTGCGCCACAGATAGAGGGCAAACGCGGTGGCCTGCAGCCACATCATCACCGCCGAAGCGACGCCCAGGCCTTCCGCACCCAGTTCCGGGAAACCGAGCTTGCCGTTGGCCAGCACGTAGCCCATCGGCGCCAGCACCAGCAGGCCGCCGAAGCCGAGCAGCATGGTCGGCAACGTCCAGTGCATGCCTTCGCTCAGGTAACGCATGCAGAAGTACAGGGTCAGCGCGGGCCCGCCCCAGCGCACCGCGTGCAGGAACGCGGTCGCCCCCGGCACGATGTCCGGCGCGATGCCGAACGACGGCAGCAGCGGTGGCACCACGGTGAGGAAGGTGAACATGATCAGCCCCAGCCCCAGCGCCAGCCACAGTGCCTGGCGGAACAGCGGGCCGATCTCGCGCTCGCGGCCAGCGCCGTGCAGCTGCGACACCGAGGCGGTGAGCGAGATCAGGGTGCCGATCGGAATCAGCATCGGCAGCCACAGCAGCGCCGTGCCGATGGTGACTGCGGCAAGGGTGGCCGTGGCGTGGTGGCCGGCAATCACGTTGTCGACGAAGGAGATCAGACCGGTGGACACATGGCCCAGCACGAGCGGCAGGGCGAGCAGACCGGTGGCGCCGACTTCCTTGCTGAAGCGCGGCGTGGAGGTTGCAGTAGACATAAGGTGCTTGACGCGAACTGCGGTTGCGCGCGAAGGGCACAGGCACCGGGTTGCGGGCGCCCATCTTACGCGGGCAGCGCCTGCATTCCCATGACATGGCGTGAATGCCGGGTTGCGGCTGCCCCAAGCAAAAAGGGGACGGAGGGGATTAAGTCGCATTCGGCACTGACTGGCCTGATACGACTTAATCCCCTCCATCCCCTTTTTCTACTGGCCGGCCTGGCGCTTGAGCCAGCTGTCGCGTTCGGCGGCGGGTACCGCGAGGAAGGCGCTGCGTACCGCATCGCGTTCCTGCGGCGGCGTGCGCTGCGCGACCAGGGTCAGCTGGGCCAGCTGCGCCGGGCTGAGTTGGCGCAGCACGGCCAGCGCCGACTCGCGTTGCTCCGGCGGCACGAATCCGAACAGTCCGTGCAGCTTGGGGAATTCCAGGCCCAGCTGCGGGCCCAGCCGCCATCCGTCGCGGAACGCCTGGTCCTGTGCCTGGAACTGCTGCCGCATGCGCTGCTGTTGATCGGCCGGCAGCGCATTGAAGCGCGCGGCGGCCTGGCGGATGCGCTCGCGCTCGGCTTCCGGCAATGCGCGCCAGGCGGCGTAGTCGGCGCGGCGCTGGCGCTGCTGCTGCGCATCCAGCTGGGCGAACTCCGCAGGGGCTGGAGTAGCAGCGGCCGACGCCGGCGTGGCCGGCGAACTGCCCGGGACCGGTGGCGGCAACGGCACGCTCAACGACTGCGGTGCGGCGGACAGGGATAGCGGCAGGGCCAGCAGCAGGCTGGCGAACATGGACTTATTCATCGGCGGCAGCGGTTTCCAGCGCGGCACTGGCCGGCTCCGGCCGGCTTGGCCTGGACTGCGATTCGTCCACCGGCAGCGGGCCGCCGGCGGCGGTCCACGCATACAGGTCGGCATCGGCGACCAGCGGGTAGTCACGATCGGCCAGCATCGCTGCGTCGTCATGGGCTTGGGCCTGGGTCGCGTCCGGCGTGGCATTGACCTTGCTCGGCGGCAGCGCTTCCACGGTCACTGGACCGGCTTCGCCCACGACGCCCTCCGGCAGCGGCGCATCACTGCCGATGGAATGCCCCTGCAGGTAGCGCCACCCCAGCGCCGCGGCCAGCAGCACTGCCACGGTCGCCAGCAGGATCAGCGGACCGCGCCAGCGCGGCTTGGCACTCGCCCGACGGCGCTTGACGTTGGCGTGGGCGGTGGCCCGCTCGTCGCGCTGGGGAGCGCGCCAGCTGGACGTCGGCGCCTCGTTGTGCGCGACGGGTGCGGCCGGCTGCTGGAGCTGCTGCAGGCGCGTGGCCGGCAGTTCACGGATACGCGCCTGCACCTGCTCGGCCAGCTGGCGCCAGGCCGCGGCGTCGGGCTGGCCATGGGCATCACGCGGGCACGCGTCGGCCAGCAGGTGCTGGTAGCCGGCCTCGTCCTGGTCGAGCACGCGCATGGCAATGCCCTCGTCGAGGCTGCCGCCCACCCGCAGCAGCAGCGCCAGGCGCGGCAGCGGCGCCATCCCGCCCAGCGCGGCCAACGGCGCGGCCCACTGCCCGCCCACCGGTTCGCGCAGTGCCTGGCGTTGCCCCAGCAGGGTCCAGAAGCGGGTCGGCCACTGCGCCATCGGCAGGTCGCTGGCAACGGCCGCGAACGCGCGCATCACCGCGACCAGGGTCTGCTCGGCACGGGCGGCGTCGCCGCACTGCAGTTCAGCCACCACCAGGGCGCGGCGCTCGACGCCACGCAGGAACGCCGACAGCGCGCCGGCCGCGGTCGAGGAAACAGGGGCGGGCACAGCCGTCATCGGTCACTCCAGAGGTCTGCCGGCATGATAGCGGCAGGCAATCGACGCCCGTAGGACTTGCGCCCACCGGCACTTCGTGCTGCAGGTTGTGCACAGCACCACGCGGGTTTCGGGGAAAACTGCGGCATCCGCCTGAATTCACTCTGTTTCAGCTTTGTTTCACACATAAGTTGTTGATTTTGATTGTTTTTGCCGTGTGGCGATTTTTTGACCAACCTGAGCGTGAGGCCGTCGCCATCGGCCTCCTGCGCGTCCGCTGGCCGGTAACGCACAACGTTATCCACAGAACATGTGGATAAGACTGAATCTCCAATGGACACCGATATTTAGGTGACATTTATGATTCAAGGGACGCCGTCCGGTCGCCCCGTCCGCTGCCATCCGCGCGCGCATGGCCCGGTACACTGGCCCGATGCTTTCACCGATTCCGACCCTGCAGGTCGCCCTGCCCGTCCCGCTGCCGCGCCTGTTCGACTACCTGCCACCGGAAGGCGATGGCCCTGCGATTGCGGTCGGCTGCCGCCTGAAAGTGCCGTTCGGCAACCGGGAGCTGGTCGGTGTCGTGACCGGCCACGGACAGACGGACGACGGGCAGGGGCTGCGCCAGGCCCTGGCGTGGTGCGACCCGCAGCCGTTGCTGCAGGGCGAGCTGTGGCAAAGCCTGCAATGGCTGGCGCGCTAC
Source organism: Stenotrophomonas sp. YJH_SMC_29 (assembly GCF_059371235.1). NCBI lineage: Bacteria > Pseudomonadati > Pseudomonadota > Gammaproteobacteria > Lysobacterales > Lysobacteraceae > Stenotrophomonas > Stenotrophomonas sp. YJH_SMC_29. The sequence goes on from NZ_JCAFUK010000015.1 coordinate 34,833, forward strand.
ACCCACGCGCCGCTGGGCGAGGTCGTCAGCACCGCCCTGCCCGGTCCGCTGCGGCATGGTGAGGCCCTGCCCGACACCCACCATTGGGGCTGGCAGCTGACAACCGAGGGCCATGCCCAGCGCGCGACGCTGCGCGCCGGCAGCCGGCCGCGGCAATTGGCCGAACTGCTGGCCGACGCCATCGTCGATGAAGACGTGCTGGGCGAACGCATGGAGGATTGGCGCACTGCCGCACGCAGCCTGGCCAAGCGCGCCCTGGCCGAGCGCGTCGCGCTGGCAGTGGCGCCCCAACACGCGCAGCCGCTGCCGGGCCCTACCCTCAACCCGGACCAGGCCGCCGCCGTGGCCGCGATCACCGCCGCCGAAGGCTTCCAGCCGTTCCTGCTCGATGGCGTGACCGGCAGCGGCAAGACCGAGGTCTACCTGCAGGCGATCATCCATTGCCTGGCGCACGGCAGGCAGGCGCTGGTGCTGGTACCGGAAATCGGCCTCACCCCACAGACCCTGGCCCGCTTCCGTGGTCGCCTCGGCATTGCGGTGCATGCGCTGCATTCGGGCTTGAACGACAACGAGCGCGCGCGCGTCTGGGCAGCGGCCTCTCGCGGCGAAGCGCGGGTCATCGTCGGCACCCGCTCGGCGGTGTTCACGCCGTTGCCGCAGGCCGGCCTGTTGATCGTCGACGAGGAACACGACGGCAGCTACAAGCAGCAGGATGGCATCCGCTACCACGCGCGCGATTTCGCCCTGGTCCGGGCCAAGGCGCTGGGCATTCCGGTACTGCTCGGCAGCGCCACGCCCTCGCTGGAAACCCTGCACAACGCCTACGCAGGCCGCTACACCCACCTGCGCCTGAAGCAGCGTGCCGGCGATGCGCGGCCACCGCGCGTACGTATCCTCGACGTACGCAAGCGGCCGCTGCATGACGGCCTCTCGGCCGATGTGCTGGCCGGCATCGGCGAGCACCTGCAGCGTGGCCAGCAGGTGCTGGTGTTCAAGAACCGCCGCGGCTACGCGCCGGTGCTGCTGTGCCATGACTGCGGCTGGACTGCGCCGTGCCAGCGCTGCGACGCGCCGATGACCGTGCATGGCGGGGGCCGGCGCCTGCAATGCCACCACTGCGGCGCGCGGCAGCCGGCACCGCTGGCGTGCCCGGCCTGCGGCAGCCTGGCGCTGCAGCCGCAGGGCATCGGCACCGAACGCCTGGAAGAGCACCTCACCGCCGCCTTCGCCGACTTCCCGGTGGTGCGCATCGACCGCGGCACCACCTCGCGACGCGACGCGCTGGAACAGCAGCTGGCAAAACTGGGCGACCAACCCGGCATCCTGGTCGGCACGCAGATCCTGGCCAAGGGCCACGACCTGCCCAAGCTGACCCTGGTGGTGGTGGTGGGCATCGACGAAGGACTGTTCTCGGCCGATTTCCGCGCCAGCGAGAAACTCGCCCAGCAGCTGATCCAGGTGGCCGGTCGCGCCGGGCGTGCACGTGACCCCGGCGAGGTCTGGCTGCAGACCCACCACCCCGGGCATCCACTGCTGGAAACCCTGGTCAGCGGTGGCTACCACCCGTTTGCGCAGGCCGAGTTGAACCAGCGCCAGGCGGCCGGGTTCCCGCCATTCGCGCATCTGGCGCTGATGCGTGCTGAAGCGCAGCAGGTCGAGCATGCCAACGCATTCCTGCTGGCCGCGCGGCAGCTGCTGGGCGAACAGGACGTGGTCGAGGCCTACGGGCCGATGCCCGCACCGATGCCACGCCGCGCCGGCTACCAGCGCACGCAGCTGCTGCTGTCGGCCCTGCAGCGACCGCCCCTGCATGGCGTGCTTTCGCAACTGGTACCGCAGCTGTACGCGCTGCCGGAAGCCCGCAAGGTGCGCTGGTCGCTGGATGTGGATCCGACGGATCTGTATTGAGGGGTCAGAGCCCCTTGGTTATCGGGGCCGGATCCCTTTCCGCAGGAAAGGGCTCTGACCCCGAACGCCTTCGCTTACGTCAGCGGCGACATCACGCCGCGCTGGTAAGCTGGTCGCTCGCGCAGGCGCGCATACCACTCGGCCAGGTGCGGCAGGTCCGGGCGCTGGATCGGCAGTTCATACCAGGCGTACACCAGCGAGCCGAGCGGAATGTCGCCCATCGCGAACGTCCCGCCCGACAGCCATGGCTGCGTGGCCAGGGTGGCATCGGCCATCGCCAGGTAGTCACCGGCACGGACGATGGCCGCGTTGATGCGCGCTTCGTCACGGTCGGCCGGCGCGGTGCGCATGATGCCCCAGACCAGGTCGCTGTACAGCGGCGCCATCCGCGAAGTGCTCCAGTCCATCCACTTTTCGGCCTGCGCGCGCTCCATCGGGTCCTCGGCGTACAGCGTGCCCAGCGCATAGCGCGCGCTCAGGTAACGCACGATGGTGTTCGATTCCCACAGCGGCAGGCCGTGGTCCTCGATCACCGGCACCAGGCCGTTGGGATTCATCGCCTGGTACTCCGGCGTCTGCGTGCCGCCGTGGCTGCCGCCGACTTCGATGGATTCGTACGGCAGGCCGATCTCCTCGGCACACCACAGCACCTTGCGGACGTTGCTGGAATTGCGACGGCCCCAGATCTTCAACATGCGGGTTTTCCTTGCTGGCAATGCGAGCGGCAACGATACGCCTGATCGGTGGGTGATGTGCGTGCCGGGTGCGGGATCTGGCATCTGCAGCATGCCGGCCAGCGGCCGGCACTACCGGTTCTTTTTCGGCAGCGCGCGTACGTAGGACGACTTGCCATCCTTCTTCAGCTCGAACAGGCCGATGGCCGCCAGCAGGTCGCTGAGCTTGCCGTAGCCATAATTGCGCGGATCGAACGAGGCCTGGTTGCCGATCTGGCTGCCGACCGGCCCCAGGTGCGACCAGCCATCCTCGCCCTCGGCCGCAGACACCGCGCGGCGCAGCATCTTCACCAGCCGCGTGTCGCTGCGCATCTCCGCGCCGCTTTTGCGCGGGCGTGCATCGTCATTGGCGACGGGCTCGTTGGATGCCTGTTCGCTCGATGCCTGCTCGGCATCCGGCACACTGGCGTGGGTCTGGCCCAGCGCTTCCAGGTAGGTGAACTTCGAGCATGCGTTGACGAAGGGTTCGGGCGTTTTCTTTTCGCCGAAGCCATACACCTTCACGCCATCGGTCAGCAGGCGCATCACCATCGGGGTGAAATCGGCATCGCTGGAGACGATGGCGAAGCCATCAAGGTTGCGCGCGTACAGCAGGTCCATGGCATCGATCACCATCGCCATATCCGAGGCATTCTTGCCCTTGCTGTAGGCGAACTGCTGGATGGGGCGGATCGCATACTCATGCAGTACCGCTTCCCACCCCTTCAGTCGCGGGCTTTTCCAGTTGCCATAGGCGCGGCGCACATTGGCCACGCCGTAGCGCGCGACTTCGGCCAGGACCTCGTCGATCTTCGAGGCCGGCGCGTTGTCGGCGTCGATCAACAGGGCGATGCGCTTTTCCGGTTCGCTCATGGGCTCCTCACGGGCCGTTGCCTGAACCCGAGTATCGCCGATCCGGGCGGTCGCTGACGTGACAGGTGGCCGCCGTGCGAAGATGCCAGGCGCTTCCCCCAATGCCCCCACTGGAGTGAGTCGATGAGTCGCGAGCGCGTTCCCCACCTGGTCGTTGTCGGCGGCGGTTTTGCCGGTCTCTGGGCCACCCGTGCCTTGGCCCGCGAACGCATACGCATCACCCTGGTCGACCGCCGCAACCATCACCTGTTCCAGCCGCTGCTGTACCAGGTGGCCACCGCCGGCCTGTCCGCACCGGATATCGCTGCACCCCTGCGCCACATCCTCGGCCACCAGCGCAATGTGGAAGTCCGCCTCGGCGAAGTGGTGGCCATCGACAAGCAGGCCCGGCAGATCCGCATGGCCGATGGCAGCACGCTGGACTACGACAGCCTGCTGCTGGCCACCGGCGCCACCCACGCCTACTTCGGCAACGATCAGTGGGCCGACGATGCGCCCGGGCTGAAGACGCTGGACGATGCCATCGCACTGCGCCGCAAGCTGCTGCTGGCATTCGAGCGTGCCGAGGCCGAACCGGACCCTGCAAGGAAGGCGGCGTGGTTGAGTTTCGCCATCGTCGGCGGCGGCCCGACCGGTGTGGAACTGGCCGGCACCCTGGCCGAGATTGCACGCCACACGCTGCGCAATGAGTTCCGTCATATCGATCCGGCCAGTGCCAAGGTGCGGCTGGTGGAGGCCGGCCCACGCGTGCTGTCCTCGTTCCCGGAAGTGCTGTCGCTGAAGGCGCGCCGGCAGCTGGAAAAGCTGGGCGTGGAAGTGCTGACCGGGACCCCGGTGAGCAACATCGACAGCCAGGGTTTCACGCTCGGTGACCAGTTCGTGCCGGCGCGCACCGTGGTCTGGGCCGCCGGCGTGGCGGCGTCACCGCTGGCGCGCACGCTGGACGTGCCGCTGGATCGCGCCGGGCGCGTGCCGGTACAACCGGACCTGACCCTGCCCGATCACCCGGAGCTGTTCGTGGCCGGCGATCTGGCCGCACTGAGCCAGGCCGACGGCAAGCCGGTTCCCGGCGTGGCGCCCGCCGCCAAGCAGATGGGCAAGTACGTGGCCGAGGTGGTCCGCGCACGCCTGCACGGCACGCCCGCACCCGGCCCGTTCAAGTACGCCGACTACGGCAACCTGGCCACCATCGGCCGCATGGCCGCGATCGTGCACCTGGGACGGCTGCAACTGTCCGGCGTGCTGGCCTGGTGGTTCTGGCTGGCCGCGCACGTGTTCTTCCTGATCGGCTTCCGCAACCGCATCGTGGTGCTGCTGAACTGGGCCGTGGCGTACTGGAGCTACCAGCGCAGTGCGCGCATCATCTTCGGTGATGACCAGGAAGACCGTCGCCCCCGACGGTAGTGCCGGCCGCTGGCCGGCTGCGGCGCGGTCGGTTCCCTTTCCGCAGGAAAGGGCACTGACCCCGTCAACACCCTCCACGCATGGCGTGGCTCTAGGCTCTACTTGCTCATCGGGCCACCGGGGACCCGCCGTTTCGACCAGGTCCGGCAGAAATCCTCCTTTCTCGCAGTATCGGCAATCTGCGCGGTACTCCAATGCCGGGTGATCCAGATCGTCAATGCGGTACTGCTGAGATGCCAGCGCAGCATGCCGCGCTGTGGTTGCCGCCACAGGTGGCGCCGGGCAATCCAGAAGGCCTCCCGCTCCACTTCAGGCACCTTCTTCTTCATTCCGTCCTTGTCGAAGAACTGGGCAGTGAAGTGCCAGGGATTCATCGGCTGGTATCCCGCCCGTGGTTCACCGCTGCATGCGGCCACACCACTGGGCACGCGGTCCGCCGGCTTCGGCCGACCATCCACCAGCGCCAGCCCGAGCAGATACAGCAGGCCAGGCAGAAGCGCGACACCCGCGACCAGGACGACGACGGAGATCCATGCGTTGCCGGCGGCACGCATCGCTCACTGCGCCTTCGGTTTCGGGTACCACAGCGCGTTGACGATGACCCAGCGCTGGCCGAAGCGCCCCATGTGGAAGTAGTCGACGAACCACGGGGTTTCCAGCCGCGCCGAGGCCGCGTTGCCGGTCACGTCCAGCACCGTGCAGCGGCGATCCCATTGATCCTTCGGGGTCTTCAACGCGCCCTGCTTCGTCAACGAGACCAGTTCTTCCTTCGACATCCGGCGCAGGCCCAGGCGTTCGTCGGGTGTATCGCCGAGGACCGCGCGCTTGGCCAGGTCCGGATGCAAGGAGTGGGCGACCCGCTGCGGGTTGGCCTCCAGCTGGCCATCGACGTAGTCGTGGCAGGTGGCTTCGATGGCCGCGAGGGTGGCCGGGTCGGCGGCAGGGCTCGTTGCTGCGGAAAGAGCGAACAGCAGGGCGATCGTCGACATCCGGGTCTCCAACTCTGGGCGCGGGGCGATCATCGCATGGGCCGGGTAGCCCATCCACGCAGGGCGTGGATCTACAGAAGCGTCTCGACCGGTTCCTGCAGCCAGGCCAGCTTGCGCTCGCGGGGCTGCTGCTTGAGCTGCCACTCGGCGCGTGAGGCGGCGGCCCGGTCCGGGTACTCGCGCACGGCCAGCACGCGCAGCGGTGGCCGGGCCCGGGTATAGCGTGCGCCCTTGCCGGCCTGGTGGGCGGCGAAACGCGCGTCCACGTCGGTGCTGATGCCGGCGTAATAGCTGCCATCGCGGCATTCGAGCAGGTACAGGAACCACGGGCGGAGGGACGGGGCCATGCCCGGATTATGCCGTGCTGCACTGCAGCGGATATACTGGCGCCCGAATGCAGGAGAGAGGCGCCGCGCTGGCGCCCGCCGAAGGCGCAGGCTCCCATGATCGCTCAGGCCGGTGGGCTGGAATCCCACCAACCATGCATTCGACTCGCCGAGCTGGAGAGAGGTCACCGGGCACGCCCGGGACGATCCGCCGAAGGGGCACGCGGCCCATGCCGCTGAACTCTCAGGCAAAAGGACAGCGGGAGCGGCACCGGTCATCGTCATCCCGTCATTGCGCAGGCAGTGGCGGTCGTCGCGCATGGCCGGCCCCACCGCGCCCGGAGTCTGTCCCATGCTGCTGTCCATCATCTACCTGATTGCCATTTCCGCCGAAGCCATGACCGGCGCACTGTCCGCCGGCCGCCGCCGCATGGACCTGTTCGGCGTGGTCATGATCGCCTGCGTCACCGCCCTCGGTGGTGGATCCCTGCGCGACATCCTGCTCGGCCACTACCCGCTGGGCTGGGTGAAGCATCCGGAGTACCTGGGCTTCACCGTATGCGCGGCGCTGATCGCCACCTGGGTCGCACGCTGGATGCACCACTTCCGCCGCACGTTCCTGGTGCTCGACGGACTGGGCCTGATCGCCTTCACCCTGATCGGCTGCTCGATCGCGCGCGAAGCCGGCCATGCGATGCCGATCGTGCTGATCGCCGGCATGCTGACCGGCGCGTTCGGCGGCGTGCTGCGCGACATCCTCTGCAACGAGGTGCCGCTGATCTTCCAGAAGGAGCTGTACGCGATCATCGCGCTGCTGACCGGCGCGGCGTACCTGTTGCTGCTGCACTGGGGCGTGGCCGACGCCACCGCGATCCTGTGCTGCCTGGGCGGCGGCTTCGCGCTGCGCCTGCTGGCCATCCACTACCGCTGGGAAATGCCGAAGTTCGTGTACCACGACGAAGTGCATTGAGGATCGTGTTCGCCGGGACCCGCACCACCCCGGCGATGGACCTGGCGCTGTCGCTCATGCGCAGCGCCAGGCGCATCACCGGTGCAGACGGGCCGGTCTCCAACTCCGACCGGCCCTGATCGCGGCCGCACCCCCGCAGGCGCTGGCCGCCATCCACACACGTGCCGCACTCAAGCGGCTTCCATCAGGCGGCTTCGGACACCTTCACTTCACGACGGGCGCGCACGGCCGCAGCCAGCCGCTCCAGCACCGTCACCGTGGTATCCCAGTCGATGCAGCCATCGGTGATGCTCTGCCCGTAGACCAGCGGCTGGCCTTCCACCAGTTCCTGGCGGCCACCGATCAGATGGCTCTCGATCATCACGCCGACGATGCGCTGTTCGCCCTCTTCCAGCTGAGCGGCGATGTCGTCGATCACCTTCGGCTGGTTTTCCGGGTTCTTCAGGCTGTTGGCATGGCTGGCATCGATCATCAGCCGGGTCGGCAGCTTGGCCTTGGCCAGCACCTGGCAGGCCTCGCCGACGCTGCCTGCGTCATAGTTCGGCTGCTTGCCGCCGCGCAGGATCACGTGGCAATCCGGGTTGCCGGTGGTCGACACGATGGCGGTGCCGCCCTGCTTGGTGACCGACAGGAAGTGATGCGGATTGGACGCCGCCCCCACCGCGTCAGCGGCGATCTTGACGTTGCCATCGGTGCCGTTCTTGAAGCCGACCGGGCACGACAGCCCCGAGGCAAGCTCACGATGCACCTGGCTTTCGGTGGTACGCGCGCCGATCGCGCCCCACGCCACCAGGTCGGCGATGTACTGCGGCGAGATCACGTCGAGGAACTCGACACCGGCCGGCAGGCCGAGCTTGTTGATGTCGCGCAGCAGGCCTCGGGCGATGCGCAGGCCCTTGTCGATCCTGAAGCTGCCGTCCAGGTCCGGATCATTGATCAGACCCTTCCAGCCCACCGTGGTGCGCGGCTTCTCGAAGTAGACGCGCATGACGATTTCCAGTTCGCCGGCCAGTGCATCGCGCAGCGGCTTGAGGCGCTGGGCGTACTCGATGGCGGCGTTGGGATCATGGATCGAGCACGGGCCCACCACCACGGCCAGGCGGTCGTCACGGCCGTGCAGGATCTGGTGCAGGGCCGCGCGCGAGGCGCTGACGGTGTCGGAAGCTTCATCGTCACAGGGCAGCATCGCCAGCAGCTGGGCGGGCGGTGTCAGCGGTTCGATGGTGCGGATACGCAGGTCGTCGGTGTGCGGGGGCATTGGGGGAGATCTCCGGAACGTTGGGGGTCCCCAGCGTGGCGACATGAAAAAAGCCGCCAGGTTCGCTGGCGGCTTTCGGGAATGCGTCTGAAGCTTTCTTCAGGGTGAGCGCAGTCCTTCCTCCGCCAGTGGCTTCGGAAAGTAATACCAGTAAAAGCGGGTAGCGGCTGCGTTCATGGGATCTATTGATAGCACAGCTTTTGCGCAGTGCAAAATGTTTCATCCGCAACTGGGGACGTGGTTCAGCGAGGTGGGCTCCAGCGCTGCCTCCGTGGCGGCAGCCACGCAACGTCGGTCATTTGCCATGCACTTCCACGTCCAGCAGCAGGCCTTCGTGGATGTCCGCCCAGCGATCCAGGACGCGGTCCAGCTCCTGCCTGGCCTCGTCCAGCTGCTCGGGGTTGAGCAGGGAGCGCGTTGTATAGAGATCGGAGACCAACCGCCGCAGGGTCGCTTCCGGGATGGCCACCGACGGCCCTTCCAGCCCCGGCAACTGCAATGCCGGGCTGTCGCCAAGCGGGCCGAACAGCGTGACCTGGAGCGTGCTCTGCATGATCAACTCCCCTGCGGATGGACATGGGCAATGCCCTGTTTACCGCGTCCGGGTGACCGGCGCATGTGCCATGCGCGTCCGGGGTGCAGGCGGGGGTGGCGGTATAGCGCTCGATGAAGGTGTGCGACATGCTGCTTCTTCCTTGAAGGTCCGGGGGGTGCCGGCCAGCGGCCGGCACTACCGGAGCGAGCGCAGTGCACGCTTGCGGATGTAGGCATTGGCGTCGCTGTGGTGTTCGTACTGCCAGCGCGCGCACAACGCACGCAGCCACTGCGGCTGCGTCTTGCCGGCGTCGTTGAGCCAGTTGCCCACGGAGTCCTGCACGTAGCGCTCCGGGTCGTTGGCCAGCGCTTCCAGCAGCGGCAATGCATGTTCCGGGTGCCGCTTGAGCAGCGCGATATGCGTGGCCCACACGCCGCGCGGGCGCAGCGCTTCGCAGGCGAAGCGGCGCAGGTACGGCGATGCTTCCTGCGTCCATGGCTGCAGGTACGCCAGCGCCTGCAGGGGTGCGGCAACAATGTCGGCACGCAGCGCCAGCCACGCCCATTCGCGCACGCCGAAGTGCGGGTCGTCAGCCAGCGGACGCATCGCCTGCAGCTTGGCCGGCAGCGTCGCGCCGGCATCGCTGCCGATCAGGTAGCAGGCCCAGCCGCGCACCGTGTCTGAGACATGCGCCTGCCAACGCGCAGGATCCCCCTGCCCGGCTTCGTGCAGCAACCGCGCCGCCAGCGCCATGCGCTGGGTGATGCCCTTGCCTGAGGCATCGCGCATGCATTGCAGCGCTTCCGGCTCAAGGGCAGGCGCCACCACCTGCAGCAGCGCGGCGAAATCCACGGCCAGGCATTCGGCCAGATGGGTGGCAGCGGCGCTGCCACTGTTGAGTGCACGCAGCCTTTGCGCAGGAACGGGCGTGCTCATGCTGCGGATTCCCGCCCAGCGTCCGTGTGCTGCCAGACCTTGTGCAGCAGCTGCGACAACTGCTGCTGTTCACCCGCGTCCAGGCCGTTGAACAGGCCGCTGATCCAGTGCGTGTGCTGCTCGAACAGCGATTCGGCCAAGCGCTTTCCCGGTGCAGTCAACACGATCTGCACACGGCGGCCATCCCCGTCATCGCTGCGACGCTGCAGCAGGCCTTCACGCTGCAGGCCATCGAGCAGGCCGCTGATGGTGGCGCGGGTCACCCCGGCATGCTCGGCCAGCAGGTGCGGCGGCAGTGCGCCACCGGCCCCGTGCAACAGGAACAGCACGATGAAGCGGCCCTCGCTGAGCCCATGCGGTGCCAGCCGCGCGGCGCAGTCGCGATCGATCGACGAGGACAACGAGAGCAGCTGGAAGCACAGGTGCAGCGGCGCGATGTTGGCGTGGCCGCGTCGCTGCGCTTCTGCCAGAAGAGCGCGGTGCTTGGCTTCGATCATCTGGCGTCCGCATGTGGTTAGGTGCCTAACTATATTGCAGGATGGCTGAGCCAGGCAAATCGGATGTGAATTTCAGCCAGTGCTTCCCAGCAGCAGGCGTGCGATCAGCCCACCGCCCTCACGGTGCAGCAGCTGCAGTTGGCCGGCATGTCGCCTGGCCACGTTGGCGGCCACGGCCAGCCCCAGCCCGGCCCCGCCGGTGGTGCGGCTGCGCGAGCTCTCGCTGCGCTGGAAGGGTTGCAGCAGGCGTGCGCGGTCGGCCTCGGCGATGCCGGGGCCACGGTCCATCACATCCAGCTGCACGTCCTGGCCGGCCAGGGCCACCTGCAGCTCCACGGCCCCCGCGTAGCGCGCGGCGTTGTCGATGAGATTGTCGACCGCGCGCCGCAGCAGCAGTGCATCGCCGTACCACGGCAACGTGTCCGGGCCCTGCAGCACGATGTCCACCCCGCGCAGCAGCGCCGCCTGCACGCAGTCCTCGAGCAGGGCCGCCAGATCCAGCGCGCGCATCTGCGGCGGCTGCAGTTCGCCACGTGCGTAGTCGAGCACCTGCTCGATCATCGCGTCCATGCGCTCGATGTCCGCCACCATCCGCGCCGCCTGGGGCGCGGGCGCGAACTCGGCGCGCAGGCGCAGACCGGTCAGGGGTGTGCGCAGGTCGTGCGCCACTGCTGCCAGCATGTGGGTCATCTCCTGCGCCTGCGCGCGCAGGCGTTGGCGACCGGTGCTGATCGCGGCGGCCAGCACCTGTACTTCGCGTGGGCCATCATCGGGCAACGGCACTTCGGCCTGCAGGTCGGCACGCGCACTGGCTTCGGCCAGGCGGCGCAGCGGCCGCCCCAGCCGTATCGACGCCCATGCCGCCAGCGGCGCCAGCAACACCGCGCCGCCCAACAGCGCGAGCATCACCTGCCGGCGCCAGGCGGCCAGATCGCTGTGATCGCTGCCGACCACCTGCCAACGTCCATCGGCCTGGCGCACGCCCAGTTCGAACGGCGGCCACTGCATGGCGGTCAATACCGCCGACTGCGCCTTCAGTACACCGGCCCGAGCGGTCGCATCGAGCACCGCGCCGCCCTCGATGACCTGCACGTCGGGCGCCTTGCCCTGCCCGCTCCAGACCCAGCGCACGTCCTTCGCCGGCAGTCCCATCTGCAACGCCGCCAACTGCGTGAGCCAGCCGCTGGCGCTGCCCTGCGGGGGCCCGTCCTGGCGGGCCAGATGCAGGCCCAGCGGCGCGGCCTCCCGTTCGCCGCGCAGCACCTGCATGGCCTGGTCCAGCCGCATCGGCGGTGGCGCGGGACGGGGCATCCAGCCGACCACCGCCACGCTGACCAGGGTCGCCAGCAGCAAGCTGGCCAGGGCCAGCATCGCGATCCAGCGTGCAGTGGACCACCGGCCGCTCACAGCACCTGTACCGCGGCATCGAAGCGGTAGCCTTCACCGCGCGAGGTCTGCACCAGGGCTTCGGCACCCGGCGCGGCCTGCCCCAGCTTGCGGCGCAGCCGGCTGACCGCCAGGTCGACTGCGCGATCGACCGTGTCGCTGGATTCGCCGCGGCTGAGCTGCAGCAGCTGCTCGCGGCCGAGCACCCGCCCGGGCCGCTCGGCCAGCGCCAGCAGCAGGCTGAATTCACCGCGGCTGAGCACCAGTTCGCTTCCATCCGGCGCCAGCAGGCGCCGTTGTTCGGGCAGCAGCCGCCAACCGGCAAACCGCAGCTCGCTGGGCACCTGGGCGCGCAGCTTGTGCTGGCGACGCAGCAACGCGCGCACCCGCGCCAGCAGCTCACGGGGATCGAACGGCTTGGCCAGGTAGTCATCGGCGCCCATCTCCAGGCCGATGACCCGATCGGGTGCGCTGCCCATCGCAGACAGCATCAGGATCGGAATGGCCCGCGCCTGCAACCGCCGGCAGACCGAAAGCCCATCTTCGCCGGGCATCATCCAGTCCAGGATGATCACGTCCGGGCGTTCGACCTGCAGCAGCACGTCCAGCGCAGTGGCGTCCGCCGCCACGCGCACCTGGTAGCCGTGCAGCAGCAGGCAATCGGCGATGGCGTCGCGGATGCTGGCGTCGTCATCGACGACGATGACACGGGCAGAAGTACTCATGCAGACAGTATCGGGCAGGTCTGTATCAGGACGGTATCAACACTGATATTCCTGCGATACGCCGCAGCGCGCCAATGGTCGCCCCATGATCACTGCGGAGCCTTCCCTTGCGCCTCATCCTTCTCTCCCTGCTTGCTGCCGCGCTGCCCGCGTGGGCATCCGACGCCCCCGAGCACGTCCTGCCGATGTGGATGCAGGGCGGCCACCCGGCGGTGGCCGTCTCGCTGGACGGACGCGCGGAACCGCTGCGCTTTGTGGTCGACAGTGCCGCCGGGGCAACCCTGGTCGATGCACGCGTGGTCCGGCGCTATGGCCTGGACGATGCGCAAGCGGCCGTGTCGCAGGCCCAGGGTGCCAGCGCGAACGCGGCCCGGCTGCAGCGCATGCGCAGCACGGCGTGGCAACTGGGAAGCTGGCAATTGAATGCCAGTGGCATGCAGGTCGATCTGTCCTCCCTGGCGAAAGACGATGACCCGGCGATCGACGGCTTGATCGGCAATGATCTGACCGGGCGCTGGGACACCCGCTGGGATTTCGGCCGCGAGCAGCTGGCGCTGTGGACGCCCGGGCGGTTGAACCTGGAGGGACCGGGCTGCCAGCCCAATGCACTGCCCGGGCGCAGCGCTGGCCTGCACCAGTTCGGCTTCATCATGCTGACGCTGGGCACGCCGGGCGTTGAGGCGGTCGCCGTGGTCGATACCGGCGCGGCACAGACCGTACTCAATGCCGAAGCCGCCCGCGCACTGGGGCTGCGCACCGACGGCAGCGATGCACGGGTGCGCCTGCGTGCAAAGGGCACCGAAGGCCTGGGTGGCGGTGCGCAGGCCACCTGGCTGTACACCCTGCCCGGCATGAACGGCGGCGGCTGGCAGCACCCTTCGATGGAGGTCCGGATCAGCGAACTGCCGGTGTTCAAGGCGATCGGCCTGGAGGCACGACCGGCGCTGATCCTCGGTGCCGATGCGATGCGCGGCGGCCAGGTGGACATCGGTGCGGGGGCGGCGCGGATCTGCCTGCGCCGGCCCGGCTGACCTCCGGCCCATGACGGTGGGACCTGGCTGGCGTAGCATCCGCCCGGTCCCGCCAGGAGTTCCACGCATGCGCCGTGCAGTCCTGATGTTGCTGACGCTGCTCCCGCTGGCCGTGCTGGCCGCGCCGCCTCCACTGCCCTCGCCCGCCCGCATCGATGCCGAAGCACAGCGCCTGATGCGGGCCGCCCATGCGCGCGGCATGGCACTGGCCGTGGTCGATGGCGGCAAGGTCGTGCATGTGGCCGCCTATGGTGAACGCAACGCCACGGGCGAGCCGTTGCGCACCGACACCGTGATGTACGCCGCGTCATTGACCAAGATGGCCTTTGGTCACCTGGTCGCGCAGTTGGCGCAGGACACGCCGATCCAGCTGGACGCCAGCATTGCCACCGCACTGGACAAACCGCTTCCGGCGTATCCGCCCGAACCGAAGAAGTACGCCGACTACAGCGTGCTGGCCGGCGATGCGCGCTGGCGCCAGCTCACGCCGCGCCTGCTGCTCAATCACGCCAGCGGTTTCGCCAACTTCGGCTTTCTCGAACCGGATGGCCGGCTGAAGTTCCACTTCAACCCGGGCGCCCGCTACGGGTATTCCGGCGACGGACTGATCCTGCTGCAGTTCGTGATCGAACGCGGGCGGCTGGGCCAGGACGTGGGGACGCTGATGCAGGAGCGCATCTTCGACCGCTTCGGCATGACGCGCACCAGCATGACGTGGCGCGCGGACTTCGCCGGCAACCTGGCCGACGGCTGGACCGCCGAAGGCGATACGGTGCCGCACGATGAACGCAGCCGCGTGCGTGCGGCCGGTTCGATGGACACCACGATCGCCGACATGGCCCGCTTCGCCGCCGGCTACGTGCGCGGCGACGGGCTGTCGGCTTCAATGCGCAGGGAGCTGGTGCGGCCGCAGCTGCCGATCACCACCGCCAGCCAGTTTCCCACGCTGCAGCCAGAGCTGCCTGCGGCCCGGCAGCACAAGGGTCTGGCCGCCGGCCTGGGCGTGGTGACGTTCCGCGGCCCGCAGGGCGCAGGGTTCTACAAGGGCGGCCACGACGATGCGGTGGGCAACACGCTGGTGTGCGTGGAGCGGCACCAGCGCTGCGTGGTCATCCTGGGCAACGATGTGCGGGCCGAGGCCACCTTCCCGGCACTGGTGGCGTTCGTGCTGGGCGATACGGGCGTGCCGTGGCAGTGGGAGTACGGCGCGTCGAAGGCCTTCGTCGAATGAGGGTGCGATGACGCCTGCGTATCGCGTGCGGCTGGACGGGCGCATCCACGCATGGCGTGGATCTACCAGCGAAACCGTGCACTTGTAGATCCACGCCATGCGTGGATGCCTGCTCCGCTCAGCGCGCCTGCTCGAAGAACATCAGGTACACCAGCCGGCCATTCTCCGGGCGGTCGCCGAATGCCGGGCCGGCGGTGTGCCAGAACCAGGGCCGCAGCAGCACCAGCCGGTTGAAGCGCATCGGGATGCGCATGGTCATTTCCCACTGGCTGTCGTCGTTGCTGTCGCGCTCGATGATGTCGCGATGCATGTCGCCGCCGTTGGCATACCCCAGCGCTGCCAGTTCTGCCGCATCCAGGGCCATGCGCTCGGTGCCTGTACGCCGGTGGCGGAAGAACTCGGTGCCACCCTCGCAGTGCTCGGCCGCACTCAGGTAGAGGATGCCCGACCAGTGCGAGTGATCGGCGTGCACTTTCGCGCGGCCGACATCGCTGGCCAGGGTCAGCCGGAACTTGCCGTGCGACTGCAGCGGATTGACCGGCCGCAGCGGTTCGTTGACCAGCCGTGACGCCGCCTCGGCCAGGCCGTCCAGTTCCAGCCGCTGCAGAGAGTTGCGACCGGGAAATGCGCCGTCCTGTACCGGATAGGTCAGGCCCAGCGCCGCCTGGCGCAGGGCGTGCGCGTCGGCCGGTGCAAGGAAGTCGTCAACGACGATGAACGAGGTAGGCATGGCCACCGAGCGTAGCGATGCACTGCGGCGGCGGCAACCGCGCAACGAAAAACCCCGCCTTGCGGCGGGGTTCTTCTTTTGCAACGGGAAGGGATGCCGGCCCAGGGCCGGCACCCGATGCCAGGGGCGTGGACTTAGAAGTCCATGCCGCCCATGCCACCCATGCCGCCCATGCCACCGGCGCCACCCATGGCCGGCTCGTCCTTCTTCGGAGCTTCGGCAACCATGGCTTCGGTGGTGATCATCAGGCCGGCGATCGAGGCCGCGTTCTGCAGGGCCGAACGGGTCACCTTGGTCGGGTCCAGGATGCCGAACTGCAGCATGTCGCCGAACTCGCCGGTGGCCGCGTTGTAGCCGAAGCTGCCGGTGCCTTCCTTGACCTTGTTGATGATGACCGACGGCTCGTCGCCGGCGTTGGCCACGATCTCGCGCAGCGGGGCTTCCATCGCGCGCAGGGCGATCTGGATGCCGTGGTTCTGGTCTTCGTTGGCACCCTTCAGGCCGGCCAGCGCGGTGATCGCGCGCACCAGCGCCACGCCGCCGCCCGGGACCACGCCTTCTTCAACGGCTGCACGGGTGGCGTGCAGGGCGTCGTCGACGCGATCCTTCTTTTCCTTCATTTCGATTTCGGTCGAGGCGCCGACCTTGATCACGGCAACGCCGCCGGCCAGCTTGGCCACGCGTTCCTGCAGCTTCTCGCGGTCGTAATCCGAAGAGGTGTCCTGGATCTGGGTCTTGATCTGCGCCACGCGTGCATCAACGTTGGCCTTGTCGCCGACGCCGTCGATGATGGTGGTGTTCTCCTTGGAGACCTGCACCTTCTTGGCGCGGCCCAGGTCCTTGATGGTGGCCTTTTCCAGCGACAGGCCGACTTCTTCGGAGATCACGGTGCCGCCGGTCAGCACGGCCATGTCTTCCAGCATCGCCTTGCGACGGTCGCCGAAGCCCGGCGCCTTGACGGCCACGACCTTGACGATGCCGCGGATGGTGTTGACCACCAGGGTCGCCAGCGCTTCGCCTTCGACTTCCTCGGCCACGATCAGCAGCGGCTTGCCGGCCTTGGCGACGCCTTCCAGCACCGGCAGCAGGTCACGGACGTTGGAGATCTTCTTGTCGTGCAGCAGGATGAACGGGTCATCCAGGTCAGCGGTCTGCGACTGCTGGTTGTTGATGAAGTACGGCGACAGGTAGCCGCGGTCGAACTGCATGCCCTTGACCACGTCCAGCTCGTTGTCCAGGCCCGAGCCTTCTTCAACGGTGATCACGCCTTCCTTGCCGACTTCCTTCATCGCGTCAGCGATGATCTGGCCGATCGACTCGTCCGAGTTGGCCGAGATGGTACCGACCTGGGCGATCGCCTTGTCGTCGGCGGTCGGCTTGGAGATGTTCTTCAGCTCGGCGACGGCGGCCGAAACGGCCTTGTCGATACCGCGCTTGAGGTCCATCGGGTTCATGCCGGCGGCAACGGCCTTGGCGCCTTCGCGGATCAGGGCCTGGGCCAGCACGGTAGCGGTGGTGGTGCCGTCGCCGGCGTCGTCGTTGGTGCGCGACGCGACTTCCTTCACCATCTGCGCGCCCATGTTCTCGAACTTGTCAGCCAGTTCGAT
Source organism: Stenotrophomonas sp. YJH_SMC_29 (assembly GCF_059371235.1). Taxonomy (NCBI): domain Bacteria; kingdom Pseudomonadati; phylum Pseudomonadota; class Gammaproteobacteria; order Lysobacterales; family Lysobacteraceae; genus Stenotrophomonas; species Stenotrophomonas sp. YJH_SMC_29. The sequence continues at coordinate 51,952 of NZ_JCAFUK010000015.1, forward strand.
TTCCTTGGCGACGGAGACGCCGTCCTTGGTGATGGTCGGGGCGCCGAAGCTCTTTTCCAGCACGACGTTGCGGCCCTTCGGGCCCAGGGTGGCCTTGACGGCATTGGCGAGAACGTTGACGCCGCGCACCATGCGCGAACGGGCGTCTTCACCGAAACGAATATCCTTGGCAGCCATTGCATTTACCTCATTGGTAGCGCCGGACGATGCCCGGCGGCTGGGATTTGGGGGTCAGGTTGAAACAGGTCGCGCGGAGGCTCAACCGATGACGGCGAGCACGTCGTCTTCGCGCAGGACCTTGTACTCGACGCCTTCGCTCTTGTACGAGCTGCCGGCGTACTGGCCGTAGATGACCTTGTCGCCGACCTTCAGCGACGGCGCGCGCACGTTGCCGTTGTCCAGCGGCTTGCCCGGGCCGACGGCCACGACCTCACCCTTGGTGGACTTTTCCTTGGCCGAGTCGGGGATGACGATGCCACCGGCGGAGATTTCGTCGGCTTCGATCGGCTTGACCACAACGCGGTCGTGCAGCGGCTTGATGCTCATAGGAGACCTCTTAAGTGATTGATTGGTCTAAAAAAGTCCGGCGATGTTAGCACTCACCCCAGGCGAGTGCCAGAACCGCACGTGAAGAAACCCGACAACGTCGGGAGCAGGGCAGAGATGGAGCCCCGCGCCCTCCTTTCAAGGGTGGCATCAAAAAAATTTTTCCCGCCCGTGTCGCTTGGCGCTGGTCGGGATCCCGCCAATTTCGGTGACAAGCGTCGCACTGTCAGATATCTGACGTTCATTTACGACAAAGTGTCACTGGATCGGCCTTAGGCTCGACCGGGCATTCCCAATCACAAGGAGGAGTCGATGCGATTGCTGTCACCGCTTGCCGCGGCCTGCCTGCTGGCCCTGGCCGCTGCGCCGGCCCAGGCCGAGGTCTTCATCAATGAACTGCACTACGACGACAGCACCGCCGCCGGTGACGTCGGCGAAGCGATCGAGGTCGTGGCCACCGCCGGCGAGGACCTGTCCGGCTACCGCCTGTACCTGTACAACGGTTCCAACGCATCGGCGGCCGTGGTCTACGCCAACACGCCGGTCCCGGCCGGCACCGCCGCCAGCTGCGGCAGCGCGACCATCGCCGTGGTCAACTACCCGACCAACGGCATCCAGAACGGCCCGAACGATGGCATCGCGCTGGTCGATGCCAGCGGCAAGGTGGTCCAGTTCCTCAGCTACGAGGGCACCATCACCGCGTCCGGCGGCCCCGCCGCGGGGATGACCAGCCAGAACATCCCGGTGGCCGAGACCAACAGCACGGCACCGGGCACGTCGCTGCAGCTGACCGGCAGCGGCAGCCAGTACGCCCACTTCACCTGGGCCGAATCGGCCGGCCAGACGTTCGGCACCTGCAACAACGGACAGACCTTCAGCGGCGGCGGCACCCCGGGCCCCAACACGCCGCCGTCGGTGTCCACCACCACCCCGGCGCAGGGCAGCAGCACCTTCCCGGCCGCCGCCGACCTGGAAGTGGTGTTCAGCGAAACGGTGAACCTGGCCAGCGGCGCCTTCGCCCTGAGCTGCGGTACCTCCGGCAGCGTGCCGCTGACCTTCCCGGCCAGCGGCCGCAGCGTGAAGCTGTCCACCAACACCGCGCTGGTGGCCGGTGAAGCCTGCCGCTTCGACATCCGCGCCGCGCGCATCACCGACCTGCAGGGCGCTCACCCGGCCGCCGACAGCCGCATTGCCTTCACCGTGGCCAGCACCGGCGGCAATCCGGACCCGGGCAACCCCGGCGTGCCGGCCGGCTATTACTCCAAGGTCAACACCAGCAGCCCCAGCCAGCTGCGCTGTTCGCTGCACGCCACGATCAAGGGCCATACCGCCTATCCGTACAGCGGCTCGGGCACCAGCACCTGGACCATCCTGGAAATCGCCGACGAGGATCCGAACAATTCCGGCAGGATCCTGGATGCGTATCGCAACCACAGCTACGCCAAGGTGACCGATCGCGCCGGCAGCGGCAGTGGCCTGAAGTACAACCGCGAGCACACCTGGCCGAACTCGCTGGGCTTTGCCACCACCACCGGTGACAAGGGCCTGCCGTACGCGCCGTATACCGACACCCACATGCTGTACCTGACCGATGCGCAGTGGAACGCCGATCGTGGCAACAAGCCGTTCGGCAAGTGCGACGCCAGCTGCGGCGAGCGCGCCACCGAGGCCAACAACGGCCAGGGTGGCGGCAGCGGTGGCTATCCGGGCAACTCCAACTGGGTGCGCACGCCGGACGGCAACACCGGCACCTTCGAGGTGTGGGGCAAGCGCAAGGGCGACATGGCGCGTGCGGTGATGTACATGGCGATCCGCTACGAGGGCGGCAAGGATGCGGCGACCGGCCAGTCCGAGCCGGACCTGGAGCTGACCGACGACCGCAGCAAGATCGTCAAGACCAGCAGCTCACCGGCCTACATGGGCCTGCTGTCGACCCTGATCGACTGGCACCTGTCCGACCCGCCGGATGATGCCGAGCGTGCGCGCAATGACGTGGTCTACAGCTTCCAGGGCAACCGCAACCCGTTCATCGACCACCCCGAGTGGGCCACCCCGGCCCTGTTCACCTCGGCCAAGCCGGCCACCTGCCAGCTGGCCAACTGACCGCGCAACGCAGCGGTCCACGGCCGCCGCCGGGCCCTGGCCCGGTGGCGGCCCTATACTCGACGGTCATGTCGACCGTCGATCCCGTCCTGCTGCTGTTGACCACCTGCCCGGACCGGGCCAGTGCCGAGCGCATCGCGCACGCGCTGGTCGGCGAGCGCCTGGCCGCGTGCGTGACCCGCCTCGATGGCGCGCAGTCGACCTACCGCTGGCAGGGCGAGGTGACCACCGACGCCGAGCTGCAGTTGCTGGTGAAAACCACCGCGAGCCGCGTCGATGACGCGATTGCCCGGATCGTCGAATTGCATCCGTATGAACTCCCGGAGTGCATCGCGGTCGAAGCCCGGGCCGGCCTGCCGGCGTATCTGGATTGGATCCGGGCACAGACCCGGGAGGACACTGATTGAAGACTCTGTTTGCGCGTGGCGCCGCCCTGTGCGCCCTGTTGTGGCTCTCGCTGCCCGCCTTCGCCCTGGATGAGAAGGACCTGCTGCCGGTGGACCAGGCGTTCGCGCTGACCGCGACCGCCCCCGAACGTGGCCAGGTGCAACTGCAGTTCAAGATCGCGCCGGGCTATTACCTCTATCGCCACCGCACCAGCGTCAAGGCCGACCCCGCCTTCAATGCCGGCGCGCTGCAGATGCCCAAGGGCGACCGCCACCACGACGATTTCTTCGGCGAGGTCGAAACCTATCGCGAGCGCCTGCAGGCCACCCTGCCCGGCACGCCGACCGAGGCCTCCGGCACCATCAGCCTGGAAGTGCGATACCAGGGCTGTGCCGATGCCGGTGTCTGCTACCCGCCGCAGAAGCGCGTGGTGCAGGTCACCCTGCCCGGCGCCGGTGCCGCGTCCGTGCCCCCTGCCGCGCGTACCGGTGCGGCGAACCCGTTCAACAACCCGCTGGCCGGTGCCGGCAACAGCGGCGGCCTGCGCCTGCCGGGTGCGGCCAGCAACAGCCAGGCGCTGCCGCTGCCGTCGGAACAGGCATTCGGCTTCGATGCCATCGCCAGCGATGGCAACACCCTGCTGCTGCGCTTCAGCCCGGCGCCGGGCTATTACCTGTACCGCGACCGCACCTCGCTGAAGCTGGAAGGCAGCGCCGGCGTGCTCGCCGACACCCCACGCTGGCCGGCCGCGCAGTCGCATCGCGACGAGCACTTCGGCGATGTCTCGGTCTACTTCAACCAGGTGGAAGTGCCGCTGCCGCTGCGCCGCACCGTCACCGACGCGGTCGACAGCACCCTGGTGGTGACCTTCCAGGGCTGCCAGACCGATGGCATCTGCTACCCGCCGATGACCCGCCGGGTCAAGCTGTCGATTCCGGCCGGCAAGCTCAGCACGGGCAGCGATCCGGCGCCAGCACGCACTGCGATGGTCAGCCCGCTGCCGGCCGCCGGTGCGCCGCGCGAATCCGCCGACGGCGCGCCGCTGCGCCTGCTGCCGACCGTGCCCAACGAGAACGCCGCCGCTACCGCTGCCGGCAGCGCGACCGCGGGCACTGCATTCGCCAACGATGCGCGCGGTGACAACGCACTGCGCACGCGGCCGCCGGTGACGACGCCGAATCCGGATCGTTCGTTCGTCTGGGTCCTGCTGCTGGCGCTGGCCGGTGGCCTGGTCCTGAACCTGATGCCCTGCGTGCTGCCGATCCTGTCGCTGAAGGTGCTGAGCCTGGCGCAGAGCGGCGAAAGCCCGCAGCGTGCGCGCAGCCATGCGCTCTGGTACACGCTGGGCGTGCTGGTCGCGTTCGCGGTGATCGGTGCGCTGATGGTGGGCCTGCGTGCGCTCGGCAACGCCGTCGGCATCGGCTTCCAGTTGCAGCACCCGGGCGTGGTGGCCGCATTGGCCTACATCATGTTCGCGGTGGGCCTGAGCCTGTCCGGCGTATTCACCCTCGGCGGTGGCATCGGCAACCTGGGCCAGTCGCTGGCCAGCCGCAGTGGCCCGGCCGGTGATTTCTTCACCGGTGCGCTGGCCTGCGTGGTCGGCAGTGCCTGTGTCGGTCCGTTCATGGGCGGCGCGATCGCCTACGCGTTCATTGCCCCGCCGCTGAAGGCGATGACCGTGTTCCTGTTCCTCGGCCTGGGGCTGGCCCTGCCATTCCTGCTGATCGGCTTCGTGCCGGCGCTCGCACGCCGCCTGCCCAAGCCCGGGCCGTGGATGGAAACGCTCAAGCACGTGCTGGCCTTCCCGATGTACGCCACCGCGCTGTGGCTGCTGTGGGTGCTGGGCAAGCAGCGTGGCGTGGACGGCATGGCACTGGTGCTGGGTGGCCTGCTGCTGTTCGCCTTCGGCCTGTGGCTGTTTGAACGCAACCGCTGGACCGGCTCGCGTGCGGTGACCCTGCTCGGCGTGCTGCTGGCGATCGGTGCGCTGGTTCCGGCCTGGGGCGTGACCCAGCTGGCACCGCCGGCGCGGGCCGCACAGGCCGCCAGCGACAACGTGGTCGAGTATTCGCCGCAGTTGCTGGACCGCCTGCGCGCCGACAACCGCGTGGTGTTCGTCAACATGACCGCCGACTGGTGCGTGAGCTGCAAGGCCAACGAACGCGCGGTGCTGTCACGGCCGGAGTTCAAGGAACTGCTCAAGCGCACCAACGCGGTGTACATGCGCGGTGACTACACCAACGTCGACCCGCAGATCACCACGTTCCTGGAGGAGCACAAGGCGGTGGGCGTGCCGCTGTACGTGGTGTACGGCCCCGGCGCGCCGCCGACCGTGCTGCCGACCCTGCTGACCCAGGCGGTGGTCGAGGAAGCGCTGCTGCGCACCGCACGATGAAGTGGCAACGGCCCGCGCTGCTGTGGACAGCGGTGCTGGCCGCCGGCCTCGGCCTGTGGGCCGGGCATCGACTGTCACCCGCCCCGCCCGCACCCGCCACGCCAGCGACGGCTTCCACAGCCACTGCCGCGACGCCCACGCTGCAGGTGGGCGATCAACTGCCGGCGCTGACCTTGCCGGACCTGGCGGGACAGCCCCTCGACCTGCGCCAGCGCTTCGCCGGCCGCCCGCTGCTGATCAATGTCTGGGCCAGCTGGTGTGCGCCCTGCGTGGAAGAGATGCCCGAGCTGGCGCGCTTCGCCGATGCGCAGGGCGATAACGGCGTGCAGGTGCTGGGCCTGGCGCTGGATACCGCGGACGACGTGCGCGGTTTCCTGCAGCGGGTGCCGGTGGAGTACCCGATCGTGATCGAGACCCCGGGGCCACGCGATGCCAGCGTGCAGCTGGGCAATGCGCAGGGCCTGCTGCCTTACAGCGTGCTGTTCGATGCGCAGGGGCGGCTGGTCAAGGCGAAGCTGGGGCCGTTCGCCCAGGGCGAGATCGACCGCTGGGTGAAATGAGGGATCGACAGCACCGCGCCCTGCACCTGCGGTAGTGCCGGCCGCTGGCCGGCAATTTCAACTGCGGGTAGTGCCCGCCGCTGGCCGGCAATTTCAACTGCGGGTAGTGCCGGCCGCTGGCCGGCAATTTCAACAGCAAAAGCAAGAAGCGGGCATTCCGTGGGATGGCGGGGCACTGCGGGTGGTCAGGACACGCCGTAACTGGACCCATCCCGTCATCCCACGGAATGCCCGCTGTTGCTGTTGCGTTGGCTGTTGCTTCCGAGATTGCCGGCCAGCGCCCGGCACTACCACGGGTGCCGGGCCGCGCCCGGCCGCTGGCCCCTGCTTGACCGCAGGCGGGGCGCCACGGAGAATTCCGCGACTAATTCTCATTTGCTGTTGCGCAGGATGCGGGCGGCAGCCTCCCGGGCCCTCCTCCTTCGATGTTCAAGAACGTCCTGTTCCAACTGCACTGGCTGCTGGGCATCACCGCCGGTGCCGTACTGGCCGTGATGGGCCTGAGCGGCGCGACGCTGTCCTTCGAGGACGAGCTGCTGCGCGCCGCCAATCCCGGCTTTGCCGAGATCGCCGCGCACCATGCCGACGGCCAGCAACCGCTTGCCCTCAGCGAGCTGGTGCCGCTGCTGCAGGTCGGCAGTGAACGCCCGCTGCAACGCCTGCGCGTGGACGCCACCGGCCAGCGGCCGTCGGTCGCACGCTTTGCCGGCGGCAAGGAACACTGGGTGTACTTCGATCCGTACAGCGGTGAGCGCTTCAGCACGCTGCGCGGACAGGCGTTCTTCGACTTCGTCGAGGACCTGCATCGCCACCTTGCCGCTGGCGACCGCGGCAAATGGGTGACCGGCGGCTGCGCCATCGCCCTGCTGTTCTTCACCTTGTCCGGGCTTTACCTGCGCTGGCCACGGCGCTGGTGGCACTGGCGCAGCTGGCTGGCGATCGAGTGGAAACGCAGCGGCCGCGGCTTCCTGTGGAGCCTGCACTCGGTGCTTGGCACCTGGGTGCTGCTGATCTACCTGATGAGTGCGCTGACCGGCCTGTGGTGGTCGTTCGACGGGTACCGCAGCGCTGCCAATTCCCTGCTGGGCGTCGCGCCGGCCGCCAGGCACAAGGTCGATCCCGATGCCGCCCTGGACCTGGAACGCATTGAAACCACGCTGTACGCCCTGCCCGGCGTGCGCACCGGCTACATCGACCTGCGCCTGCCGGAGAAGCCGGGGCAGGCACTGAACGTGCGGGTGATGGCCGGTGATCCATCGCAGCGCGGTGGACAGCATGACCGCGCACACGACCTGCTGCAGCTTGACCCGGCCACGGGTGCGGTGCTTGAGGCGCGCCCGTATGCACGCCAGGGCGCGGGCGGCCAGCTGGCCACGAGCGTGTTCGCGCTGCACTCGGGCAGTTACTTCGGGCTTCCGGGGCGTGTCGTGGTGATGCTCAGCAGCGCAGCCATGAGCGTGTTCTTCATCACTGGCTGGCTGCTGTACCTGGATCGCCGTCGCAGCCAGCGCCTCGCGCGAGGGTTGCGCCAGTCGCTGACACCGCCGGTCGCCGACGGTGAGGGCACGCCGTGGCTGGTACTGCATGCCAGCCAGAGTGGACTGGGCGAACAGCTGGCGTGGCGTGCGGCCGCGCAGCTGCAGGCCGCTGGCCATCCGGTACAGGTGCTGCCGCTGGCCCGGATCGACGCCGCCCAGCTGCAGCAGGCATCGCAGGCGCTGCTTGTGCTGAGCACGTTTGGCGATGGCGAGCCACCAGATGCAGCGCGGCGCGCGGCACGCCAGCTGATGGCGCAGACACCGGACCTGTCGGGCCTGCGGTTCGGCCTGCTCGCGCTGGGGGACCGCCAGTATCCGCGCTACTGCGGCTTCGGCCGCCAGGTCGATGGCTGGTTGCTCGACAACGGCGCGCGCCCCCTGTTCGAACGCATCGATGTCGATGCTGCGGCCGTTCCGGCCCTGCGCCGATGGCAGCAACAACTGGGCGCGCTGACCGGCATCGTCACCGATGACAGCGTGCTGCCTGCTGCCACGCAGATGCATGAGTGGCGACTGCTCGGGCGCGAACGCCTCAACCCGGGCAGCCTCGGCGGGGCCATCTGGCGTGTGCGCCTTGCGGCGCCAAGCACGGTGCAGTGGCAGGCCGGCGATATCCTGCATATCGCGCCTCGCCACAACGCGCAGCATGCCAGTGCCGTGCTGGAGGCACATGGGCTGGATCCGCTGCTGCCCCTGCTGGTGGACGGCCAGCCGCGCACGCTGCTGGCACTGGCCAGTGAACGCGAACTGCCCGGCGCCGACGCCGCACTGGCGGTGCAGGACCCTGGCCTGTGGCTGTCCGGATTGCCGCTGCTGCCAGGGCGCGAGTATTCGATCGCATCCGCGGCCGACGATGGCGTGGTGGAGCTGGTGGTGCGGCTGGTGCATGACACGTCCGGCCGTGCCGGGCTCGGCTCGGGATGGCTGACGCTGCATGCGCCGATCGGCGCCAGCATCGTCGCCCGGGTGCATCGCAATCCCGGTTTCCATCGCCGGGGCGATGCGTCGATGGTGCTGGTCGGCAACGGCACCGGTATTGCCGGCCTGCGCAGCCTGTTGCGCGAAGCCGCCCATGCCGGCGAGCACGGGCACTGGCTGTTGTTCGGCGAGCGCCAGCGGGCACACGACTTCCTGTTCGCCGACGAGATCGAGGCCTGGCAGGCGCAGGGCCATCTGGCGCGGGTGGACCTGGCGTTCTCGCGCGATGGCGACGGTGGCTATGTGCAGGACCGCCTGCAGGCGGCCAGCGATACGCTGCGCGACTGGCTGCAGCGCGGCGCGGTGATCCATGTCTGCGGCTCGCTGCAGGGCATGGCCGAAGGCGTGGACCAGGTACTGCGTGGCGCGCTGGGCGAGGACGCAGTGGAAACGCTGCTGGAAAGCGGACGCTACCGCCGCGACGTGTACTGAACGATTCGGTGGTGCCGGCCAGCGGCCGGCACCACCGGCACCACCGGCAGATTCAGGCCGCCGCGCGCGCCTGTGGCATCGACTGCAGGCGGAATGCGCCCACCGCTTCGGCCAGGGCATGCACCTGCACCTGCATCTGCGCCGTCGAGGCACCGGCCTCTTCCACCAGGCTGGCATTGCGCTGGGTGCTGGCTTCCATCTGCACGATGGTCTGCTTCACCTGCGCAATACCTGCATGCTGGTCCTGCGACTCACGACGGATGCCGGCAAGCAGATCGGCCAGCTGCTGCACGCTGCCGACGATCTCCCCCATGGTCGCGCCGGCCTGCCCGGCCTGAAGGTTGCCTTGGCCGGCACGCGCCACTGAATCTTCGATCAGCCCCTTGATCTGCTTGGCCGCCTCGGCACTGCGCTGCGCCAGCAGGCGCACTTCTGCAGCCACCACGGCGAAGCTTCGGCCCTGCTCGCCGGCGCGCGCCGCTTCCACCGCCGCGTTCAGGGCAAGGATGTTGGTCTGGAAGGCAATGCCATCGATCAGCTGGGTGATGTCGCCAATCCGCCGCGAGGCCTCGCTGATGCCGTGCATGGTCGCAACCACCTGCCCAACCGCCTCACCACCACGCCGGGCCACTGCCGCCGCGCCCTGGACCAGGGCATCGGCGCGACCGGCGGCGTCGGCAGTGCGGCCCACGGTATCGGTCAGCTCATGCATCGAGGCGGCGGTCTCCTCCAGATTGGCGGCCTGCTGTTCAGTGCGCTGCGACAGGTCATGGTGACCGGCAACGATCTCGCCGACGCCGGCATCGAGGCGGGAGGCTGCCTGCTGGATGCGGGTGACGATGTGGCCCAGCTGCGCGACGGTGGCGTTGGCATCGTCGCGCATGCGCGCGAACACCCCCTGCAGTTCTCCTTCCATGCGCACGCTCAGATCGCCACGGGCCAGTGCGGCCAGCAGCACCTGCAGATCGCCGAGATTGCTTTCGAAGGTGGCCAGCAGGCGATTGATGCTGGTGGACAGCGTGCGCACGAAGCCCTGCTTGCCGTCCAGCCCGATGCGGCCGTGCAGGTCGCCCTGTGCGGCGGCATCGACCAGCGCTGCCACTTCGGTCTCCAGCAGGGTTTCCAGCGCACGGCTGCGCCACTCCACTGCCACGCCGAGGAATTGTCCTTCGTCGATGATGGCATTGGCGATCAACTGGTAGCGGACGCCGGCATGGCTGATCTCGCACTCCTCGCGCTGGCGCATGCCGGCCAGGCTGGCCAGCGCCGGATGCAGGCGCACGGCTTCGCCGCCAAGCAGCGCTTCGGCCGGGCGTTCCAGCTGCTGCAGCAGCGCCGGATTGGCATAGGCCACCCGGCCTTCGGCATCGATCACCATCAGGCCGGCCTGCGCACTGTCCAGTGCCTGGCGCACGCGGGTGTTGCCGCGCGCCACGGCACGCTCGGTCTCGATGCGTGCGCGCAGGCGCTGCTGCATCTCCACCAGGCGCTGGGCCAGCTGGCCGATCTCATCGTTGGCGTTGTACACACGCAGCGTGGTGTCCAGGCGGTCGTCGGCGATGTCGCTGGCGAAGCGCAGGGTGTCCTGGATCGGCTGGCGCACCGCCCGCCGCACCAGCACCAGGCTGGTGATCAGCACACCGGCAACCAGCAGCAGGGTCAGCGCGAACAGTACGCTCATGGCGCGGGCCCCGGCCTGCTGGCGCGCCTGTGCATTGGCCAGCGCGGCGACCTGCGCCTGCTGGAACGCGGCCAGCGCCGGGGCCACGGTGGCGGCGGTATCCAGCAGCGACTGTGCTTCCACATCCAGGCCGACGCGGGCAGCGGTGTATGCCAGCACGGCGGCCTGATACGCCTCCATCCCGCTGCGCAGGGTGTCCTGCACATCGGTGGGCAGGCCCGCCAGCGCGAGGTCGAACGGCAGCTTTTCCTCGCTGGCGCGGTCGGCGTGGGTGGAATCCCCGTCGAGCAGCAGCAGCGCTTCCTGGCGACGCATCTTCTGCAGGGACAACGCCAGCGACGGCCGTTGCAGCGCATCCACCTGTGCCTGCAGGGTGTCGGCCGCCTGCTGCAGTTGCGCGGCGAGGCCCGCATCACCACGCCCCATCTCATCGACCCGTTCGAACAGGGCAGCCACACCCTGCGAAAACGCGCCGGCGGCCTCGGTCAACGCCTGCAGCGCCTTGCGCCGCCCGGCATCCATCGGCATCGCGCGCAGCGCCTGCAGATCGAGCTGCAGCGCTTTCTGCGTAGCCAGCAGCTGCGCGCGGTCGGCATCGTCGAAACTGCGCGCATACTGGGTCTGCAGGCGGCGCGCCTCGGCCACCCGCGTAGCCAGGCTCGCGGCCAGGTCGCTGCCGCGCTGGTAGCTGGCCTGGCTGCGCGCCGCCTGTGCGCTGGCATGGCCGGTCCAGGCGTAGACGGCGGCGATCGCAACCAGGCCCAGGCCGCACACCCAGAGCGTGGCCTTGAGCTTGTTGGCCACGCTGAGCCGGTGCGGTTGCAGCCACAGCAGCAGGCCGGGGGATGCCGAGCGCAACGCGGCAAGGCGCGTGCGCACGGACCGGAGGTGGGGGACAACGGCCGACATGACAGACTCCAGGCGGAAAGACGCACCTGTATCGGCCGGAACCTGAGCGACTTTAGGGCATTTTCCTCCCAGCGCCACCGGCGGCGGGGGACGCGCTATTTGTACCGGGGACAGGCGACGGCGGCATGACACTGCCGCCGCGCTTGACCTCAACCCCGGTTGCGGGAGCACAGTGGACCTCCCCTCCCCCCCCGGTGACTGCATGACGACGCTCGATGTCCCCCGCTACCTGCAACGCCTGCAGCTGGATGCGCCGCCACCGCTGACGCTGGCGGGCCTTACCCTGCTGCAGCAGCGCCACAATGCGCTGCTGCCGTTCGAGACCCTCAGCTGCCTGTTGCGCGATGCCGTACCGATCGATCTGGAGAGCGTGCAGCGCAAGCTGCTCGACGAGCGCCGTGGCGGTTACTGCTTCGAACTCAATGGCGGCCTGCTGGCGCTGCTGCAGGCGTTGGGATTCGATGCGCAGCCGTTGAGCGCGCGCGTACTGCTGGCCGCCCAGGACGGCGAACTGACCGCGCGCACCCATCTGCTGCTGCGCGTTGAGGTGGACGGCGATGACTGGCTGGTGGATGCCGGTTTCGGCAGCCTCACGCCGACCGTGCCGCTGCGCCTGCATGATCCACAGCCGCAGGCCACGCCGCACGAGCGCTATCGGCTGCGGCGACTGCCCAGTGACGGTGATTTCGTGCTGTCGGCCGAATCCAGCGATGGCTGGCGGGCGATGCACCGCTTCGACCTGCAGGCACCGGCACCGATCGACAACGTGGTGGGCAACTGGTACGTGTGCACGCATCCCGATTCCAGTTTCCCCGGCCAGCTGCGCGCGTCACTGACCGGGCCGGACTGGCGACGCACCATCGGCAGCGGCAACTACACCGAATACCGCCCCGGGCAGGCACCGGACAAGCGCCCGCTGCATGATGTTGGCGACGTGCGCGAGGTATTGCAGCAGCGCTTTGGTCTGCGGCTGCCGGACGATCCACGGCTGGACCCGGCGATCAACGACTGGCTGCAGCGTTCGCGCGCCGCGACGATGTAGCGGATGCACGCGCAGCGTCGTGCCATGCCTGGCGGGCGGCGTCATCAACAGCCGCCGGGCATGGGCTCGGCGCTACGGCATCCTGCGCGCCTGCAGCGCAATGCGGTTGCCTTCGCTGTCCACTATCTCGGCCACGCGCCAGTGGCCGGCATCGGCCGGGCCGAAGCGCAGCTCCGCGCCCGCCTTCAGCGCGCGGCCGAGGCTGGCGTCCAGGTCAGCAACCCCGATGTAGATGCGCGCCCCGTGCTCGGACGACTGGTAGTCGGCTCCCTGCACCAGCGCCATGCTGGCACCGGCGGCCTCGTCGGCAAACGGCAGGTAGGCCATCCTGCAGTCATGCAGCAGGATTGGGGCGTCCACCACCACCTGCAGCCAGTGCTGGTAGAACGTGATGGCCCGGGCCAGGTCACGGACCGGTATCTCGACGTGCAGAATCGGATTCATGCGCGCAGCTTAGCCGGATACTGACACTCCCTTGCAGGGCAGCACTGGCATGCTGGACGGCCCCTTCCCCGCGGAGTCCTGCATGTCCCTGGCCGAACACCGAGGTGCGCTGGCACCGCTGGGCTTTCTGCGCGTGGCCATCAACCTGGGCAATCCAGTCCTGGCGCAGGGCGATGCGCGTTCACCCCGCGGGCCGTCACTGGAACTGGCCACCGCACTGGCGCAACGCATCGGCGTGCAGGCACGTTTCCGCTGTCACGACGCCGCAGCCTCGGTGGTCGCTGCGGCCAGCGAGGATGGCTGGGACCTGGCTTTCCTGGCCATCGATCCGGCGCGCGCCGACCGCATCGCCTTCAGTGCGCCCTACGTCGAGATCGAAGGTACCTACCTGGTGCGCGAGGACAGCCCTGCACGGCAGGTTGACGACCTTGACCGCGAGGCCCTGCGCATCGCGGTCGGGCGCGGGGCGGCCTATGACCTGTTCCTCAGCCGCGAACTGCGCCACGCCACGATCGAGCGGGCCGAGACGTCGGCAGCGGCGATCCGCCTGTTCGCGCAGCAGCGCCTGGATGCCGCCGCCGGCGTGCGCCAGCCGCTTGCCGCCTGGGCGCAGGCACACCCGGGCCATCGCGTCCTGGCCGACCGCTTCACCGCGATCCAGCAGGCCGTGGCGGCGCCGGCCTCGCGCCCGGCCGAAGCGTTGCAGGCCCTGTTCGACGAGGTGGAGGCGATCAAGGCCGGCCCGTTGCTGGAAGCCGCGTTCGGCCGTGCCGGGCAAGCGGTGACGCTGGTCCGATGACGGTAGCGTCGAGCCATGCTCGACGTTACAAGCGCGCGTTTTCCATGTGCCGCACGTGCTCGTCGGCCTGTGCGTGCAGCCAGTCGCGGAAGGCAAGGAAGCCGCGATGACGGGCAGACCGCTGCGGATAGACCAGCCAATGGGGCCAAGCCGTTTTCAGGCGCTGGCTGGACAGTGCCACCAGTTGGCCGGAGTCCAGCAGCAGGCGCGCGCGCGTCACCCGCCCCAGCGCCACGCCCACCCCGTCCAGTGCCGCGCGATGGTGCGCCTCCGAATCATCCAGCACCGCCACGAAGCGCGACGGAGGGCGCTGACCGCTCAGTGCAAACCATGCGCCCCACGCACCATCGGGGTCGCCCAGCAGCGGCCATTGGTTCAGCGGCACCAGGTCGGTCCCTCCCATGCGTTCGATCAGCGCCGGGCTGGCCATCGGCAGCAGCCACTCATCGAACAGCGGTTCCACCACCAGGCCCGGCCATTGCCCGCTGCCCAGCCGCAGGGCCGCGTCGAACTGGCGCTGCCGCTCGAAATCGACCAGGCGTTCACTGGACTGCAGATTGATCTCGATCTGGGGGTGTGCTGCCACGAAGTGTCCCAGGCGCGGCACCAGCCACGCCGAGGCCATCGAGGGCACCGCACTGATCGTCAGCACGTGTTCGGCGCGCGCGGCATAGGGCTGGAAGGCTTCGTTGATCGCATCCAGATGCGGGCCCACCTGTTCCAGCAGGCGCTGGCCCTCCAGGGTGAGGGTGACGCCACGCGGCTGGCGGACCAGCAGCGGGTGCCCCAGGCGCTCTTCCAGCTGGCGCATCTGGTGGCTGAGGGCGCTGACGGTCAGGTTCATCGCCGCCGCCGCGCGCGACAGGTTGCCCAACCGTGCGGCGGCCACGAAGCCCTGCAGGGCGTGAAGCGGGGGACGGGACATCCGGCTTGAATTCCTCTCAAGGCTAGCTTGCGGAAATGTCGCTTTTTCGGCACCCATGCTGCCCGTATCGTGCAGTCCACTCAAGTGGAGGCACGCTCATGAACATCTTCGGCAGCCTGTTGTTCCTGCACGGCCATGTGACAAACGCTGAACTGGCGCGGCAGCTGGCCAGCCCGTCTGCGGCCCCGCCGCGGCATGCACCGCAGCCGTCCGTGCCGGCGCCACGCCCGCGCTCCCGCTGAGGCCGTTCGCTCAGCGGGCATACCAGCGCTGAACGTGTTCGGGCAGCCACGGCATCGGATCGATGTCCAGCGCCCGCACTCCGTCCAGCGTGTCGCGCAGGGCGCGCTCGCCCGGCCCGCCGGGCATGCGCAGGCCTTCGTCTTCCGGCAGCTGCACCGCCGCCCAGTCGTGCAGTCGGTCCAGGCGCAGTTCCCATGCGGCCCGCAACCATGCCCGCAGCGGGTAGCAGCGGTAGCCCTGGTCGTTCAACGCCTCGACGGCGATCAACAGTGCCTGGTTGGCACCGCGCACCCACTCTGTGTGCCCGCCGGCCTTGTCGTGCACCGTCATCGGCGCCGGCGCGCGGTGTGCCTTCAGCGGCGTGCGCAACCGGAGCTCCAGATCGCGGGCCTCGCGCTCGTTCTCGGCCTCCACCAACAGGCCCGCATCGAGATCGAAGAACTCGAACCAGCGCCGGTGCAGTGCAGTGATGCGCCCCAGCGGATCACGGGAGAAGCCGATCTTCGCGTAATCCTCCCATGCGCAGGGGAAGACATAGGCAAAGACCCGGCCGTCGGTACGGATATCCGCGTGCATGTGCGCAGGCTGCCTGTGCTGCAGCCCGGACGCAACCGGGCGTTACCGTGGGCGCGGCAGGCCTTCCTGCACCGCGGCCGTCAGGTCCGCAACGGCCGCAGGCCGCAGGCCGCGCTTCGATGGTGCAGCTTCATGCAGCCGCAGCGGACTATCCTTGCCGATCGCCCCTGTCATCGGCCATTGCCATGCCGTCTCCTGCGCCTGCACACCTGCCGGTCTCATCGATCACGCTCGAGGCCGGCTCCTTGGCGGTGATCCACCAGCACCATGCCGACACCGCGCGCCAGCCGGCATCGCTGACCAAGCTGATGACGGCCTACGCCACCTATGCGTGCGTTGAAGGGCGCGGGCGCTGCTGGGACGACGCCGTCACCATCGCCGCCGAGGATGTGCATGCCGTAGCCGATGATGAAACACGCATGGGCCTGGTCCCGGGCGAAACGATCACGCTGGCGCGCCTGCTGGAAGGGCTGATGGTCGTCTCCGGCAATGATGCCGCGCTGGCGATCGCGCGCCACCTGGACGGATCGCAGGCCGCATTCCTGCAGCGCATGAACCACCACGCGCACCAGCTCGGCCTGCGCAGCACCTGGTTCGCCAGCGTCTCTGGCATCACCACGCCGCATCACGCCTCCAGCGCGCGCGACATGGCGGTGCTGGCCGCCTGCCTGCTGAACGATCATCCGCAGATACTGGCGATCACCGCGCAGCGCGCGTTCGCGCATCGCAGCGTCAACCGCAGCAACCAGAACGCCCTGCTTGGCGAGGACGGCGTGGATGGCCTGAAGACCGGCTATACCCGGGCCGCAGGCTTCTGCCTGGCGGCGACCGCCTGCCGGCCAGTACCCGGGCGGGAGCAGCCAGTGCGCCTGGTCACCGTGGTGCTGGGCTCCGGAAGCCGCGACGCGCGCGACGCGCTGGTGCGCGACCGCCTGGCCGCAGGATTCGCTGCACTGGCCACCGCCTGAGCGGCGGTGCGCCTCAGCGCCGCTTGACCGTGGCCACGATCAGCTGCTGCAGCTCGGCTTCGGCGTTGGCCTTGTCCAGCGCGCCTGCCATCACCCCCTCCGACAGGGTCTCGGCGGCACCGAGGATGGCCCAGCGCCCCGCCAGCGGCACGGTGCCGTCGGCGGCGAACGGCCCCAGCCAGACCTGGCAGTTGTCGATGAAGTCCTGCTGGTAGCGCCGACGTACCTCATGGAGTTCCGGCGCGCCCACCAGCGCAGCGAGGATGCCCTGCACTTCACTGCCCTGGCTGAGGACGCAGTCGATGTAGCCGGAGGCGATGGCCGCCGCACGATCGGCCAGTTGTGCCCTGGCACGGCCGATACGCTCGTGGAAGACCACTGTCTGCCGCCCGTCATAGTCATCGTAGAGCGCCGCCAGCAGTCCGTTGCGGGTCACGAAGTGATCGTAGGCCACCGGCTTGGTCACACCGGCCGCCTCAGCCAGCCGCCCCAGCGTCAATGCGTCGGTGCCTTCTTCGCCGATCAGCGCCCAGGCCACGTCCAGCAACTGGCGGGCGCGTTGCTCGCGGGTCAATCGGCGGCGCGTGGGGGCGGCGTGGGCGGGCATCGGCGGAACACGGCGATCAGTGCGTCGGAGCCCCGATTTTACGGCCGATCGCCAACGCGGTCTGCAGATGCGCGTCAGCCGCACCGGTATCGGCGTCCAGCAGCAGATCGGACGACAGCACCGGCGCACCGCAGTAGTCGAAGATGCCCCTGTCGATCTGGGTCTTCATCGCCGCAGCGTAGCCACGGCGTTCGACCATCTCCGCGCCGGCGCCGCCGAGGGCCACCAGGTGCACGCGCAGCCGCTGCAGCTTCTTCTGCACTTTGCCGTCGGCGCCATCCTGGTAGGCCCAGCCCTGGGTGAAGACGCGGTCGATCCATCCCTTCAGCACTGCCGGCAACGACCACCAGTACAGCGGATAGACCAGCACCAGCGCATCACTGGCATCCAGCCGAGCGTGCTCGGCCGCGACATCGGCAGGCACCGCGCCGGTGCCGCGGAACAATGCCTGGTCGTGGCGGTTGAAGCGCGGATCGAAGCCTTCGGCGATCAGGTCGGCGTAGGCCACGGTGTTGCGGCTGTCGGCACCGCTGATGGCGTCGCCGATGCGATGCGCGATCGCGTGGGTGAGTGAACCGGGTTCCGGGTGGGCAATGACAATCAGGCTGTGCATGAGGTGCTCCGCGATCAATACCTACCAATAGTAGGTAGCGGATCGCGGGATACCAGCGTCATGCGTGGGATGCTGTTTTCGTGTCCGCCGTATAGTGCGTCGGTTGCCCGGAGGAGGTTCGAGGATGCACGCACGCCTGTCTGCGCTGTTGCTGGCCCTGCTGTGGGCCGTGCCCGCATGGCCGGCCCTGGCCGGTGAACTGGGCCCGGCCGAATCGGCCGCCCTGCGCCAGGATGCGCAGGCGATGATGGCGGCATTCGCGCGCGGCGACACCGACCTCATCATCGCGCGCACCCATCCCAGCCTGAAGCAGCTGGCCGGAGGCGACGAGGCCTGTGCACAGATGGCCCGCGACACGGTCAAGGCGCTGCGCAGGGCCGGGGTCAGCGTCATCAGCGATGAAGCCGGCGTACCGGGCCGCACCTACGCGGCCGGCGACGAAGAAGTCTGCTTCGTGCCGCGCCAGTCACTGCTGCGCGTGCGCGAAGCACCGATGCGCAGCACCTCGTTCCTGGTCGCCGTACGCCGCACCGGTACGACGCAATGGCGCTACCTGGACGGCGCGGCGATGCTGGACAACCCGGCACTGCTGCGGCAGCTGCTGCCGGCGCTGGAGCCGGGCGTGCCGCTGCCCAGCGGTGGGATGGAAGCGCTGTAGCCGCAGGCGCGCGTCCCTCCACGCACGGGGTGGCTCCATTGCAGGCCTGGGCGTGCGTCAGCGGAACAGCGCGTTCAACGCCGCGCCCGAAGCCGCCTGCTGCAGGCCATCGAAGCGCCCGTCCTGCATGATCGGCTCGACGGCCTGCATCAGCCCACCCCATGCCGCGCGCGCCAGCGCACCGCCCAGGCTGATCCGGCGTACGCCGAGGTCGGCCATCTCCTGCAGGCGCAGCGGTGTCGGTCCCCCCACCAGCAGGTTCACCGGCGTCGAGCCCGCAGCGGCGACCACGGCACGGATCTGCTCGCGCGTGCTGATACCCGGGGCGTACAGCACATCGGCGCCGGCCTCGGCATAGGCGCGCAGGCGCCGCAGGGTGTCCTCCAGGTCGGGCACGCCAACGAAGAAATTCTCGGCGCGCCCGACCAGCAGCACGTCGGCCCCGGCACGGTCGATGGCCGCACGGGCGGCGCGCAGTCGCTCCACTGCCTGGTCGATCGGACGCAGAGGTGCATCGGCCACGCCGCTGGCATCCTCGATCGACAGCGCCGCGATACCGGTGTCGATGGCCGCCGCCACCGCCTCTTCCACTGCCTGCGGCGTTGCGCCGAAACCATCGCCGAAGTCGGCATTCAACGGCAGCGACGTCGCCGCCGCCATCAGGCGCAGATGGGCCAGCGTGGCCTGCAGCGAAACCGCGCCATCCGGCCGCCCTTCGCTCCAGGCACAGCCGGCGCTGGTCGTCGCCAGCGCCTGGAAGCCTTGCCGCTGCAGGTAGCGGGCGCTGCCCACGTCCCACGGATTGGGCAGCACGAAACAACCGCGCGCATGCAGCTGGCGGAAACTCGCGCGCTTGCGCTGGGTGTCGGCATCGAGCGGGGTCATGGCGGGCTCCTGGGCGGCAGTCCTGCACCCTAGCCCGCCCCGCGGCGGCACTCAATCACGGCGTGGGCCAACCTGCATGAGGTGATGCCGCCTGCTTATTGGACGCCGCCGGGTGCACTGCCCGAGCGTGCTTGCCTGCCCTACAGTGCCCCACGGAGCCCCGATGCACCCGGACCCGCAGCCCCTGATCGACGCCAGCGACGATGACGCCCGCTGGGCCGACCTGCTCTCGCCCGCGCGCCGTCGCCTGATCGCGTCGGCCGGGCTGGCCGCTGGCGGCCTGGCCAGCGCGTCGGCCGCCAGCGCGGCCCCGCGCAGTGACAGCGCCGCGAACACCACCGAACCGGGGCGCCCCGGATTCCGCGCCATCGTCCCGCCGCCGGCGAAGGGCCGCAGTCCCTGGGGGCTGGCCACGGCCAGCGAACCGACCCCGCGCCCGGCCAGCGTGCGCCCTGGCGAGGCCACGCTGCCCACGGCCCCGCGCGCCTACACCGACATCAAGAGCTACCACGCGCATATCTACTTCGACGAAGACAGCTTCGAGAAGGCCGCACTGCTGCGGCGCTGGGCCGCCGAACGCTTCCCGGTGGAACTGGGCAACTGGAACCTGGAGCCGCGCGGCCCGCACGTCACCCCGTCGTTCTATTTCGGCTTCACCAACGACCTGCTGCCGGTGCTGGTGCCGTGGCTGCAGCTCAACAGCCTGGGCCTGACCATCCTGATCCACCCCAACACCGGCGATGGCCGCGCCGATCATCTGTACTACGCGTTGTGGGTGAACCGCGCGCAGCCGGTGAACGCCTACAACTGGCCGGTGCCCAGACCCGGCGAACGCGAGCCGCTGGAGGAAGTCTTCCCGAACGTGGTGCCGACCGTGCCGCTGGAGACGTGAGCGGGTGCGTGACGGCGGCGGTGGGTGGTGTGCAGCGCACCTTGGGCTGCCCTCGGTGGGTGCGTAGCGTGCTGCGCACCGAACTTCCTTCATCCACGCATGGCGTGGATCCACTGATCGGCGGTCTCATCCACGCATGGCGTGGATCTACCGCATTGCGGCCCATGGCGACATCAGTCTCCTCCCCGCCTGCCGCCATCGTCGGCCTACGTGCATGCATCGGCCACCCGCCCGGCGTTCAGTGCGCCTTGATCCGGCGCACGGCATACGGCCGCAAGCCCTTCGGCGAATTTAAAACGATCGATTGAAACGCTGCAAACTTCGCCGAACTGGACAGCATCCGCCGGTTCCGCCAGACTGCCGCCCTTTCCCGTCTACCGGATCCCATGGCGAAGCTGCTGGTCCTGCACGGCCCCAACCTCAACCTGCTCGGTACCCGCGAGCCGGAGGTCTACGGCCACACCACGCTGGCCGACATCGACCAGGCCCTGGCGACCCAGGCTGCCTGCGCCGGGCACGCGGTGGAAAGCCTGCAGTCCAACGCCGAGCATGTCCTGGTGGACCGCGTGCAGGCCGCGCGCAACGACGGAACCGCGTTCATCCTGATCAACCCCGCCGCCTTCACCCACACCTCGGTGGCCCTGCGCGATGCGCTGGCGGCGGTGGCGGTGCCGTTCATCGAGATCCACCTGTCCAACCCGCATGCCCGCGAATCGTTCCGCCAGCACAGCTACTTCAGTGACAAGGCGGTGGGCGTGGTGTGCGGCTTCGGTGCCGACAGCTACCGCTACGCGATGGACGCGGCGCTGCTGCGCGTATCCGCCACCTGATTGTCGACCCGGGCGCCCACGGCGCTCTCCTCACCTAGATAGAAACCAAAGAGGCCCTCATGGATCTGCGCAAAATCAAGAAGCTGATCGACCTGCTGGAAGAGTCGAACCTGGCTGAAATCGAAATCAAGGAAGGCGAAGAGTCGGTGCGCCTGTCGCGCGCCCCGGTGGCCGGCTATGCCCCCCCGGTCGCCGCGCCGGTGTATGCCGCTCCGGCCGCCCCGGCGCCGCAGGCGATGCCGATGCAGTCGCCGACCGAAGCCTCCACCGGCGGCAGCGCCAAGCCGGGCCCGGCACTGCCGGAAGGCCACGTGCTGCGCTCGCCGATGGTCGGCACCTTCTACGCCTCGTCCGCCCCGGACAAGCCGGCCTTCGTCACCGTGGGCCAGCAGGTCAAGGAAGGCGAAACCCTGGCCATCATCGAAGCGATGAAGATGTTCAACCCGATCGAAGCCGACACGTCCGGCACCATCGTTGCCATCCTCGGCGAGAACGGCCAGCCGGTGGAATTCGACCAGCCGCTGTTCGTGATCGGCTGAGGGGCGCGCCATGCTCGACAAAGTCGTCATCGCCAACCGAGGGGAGATCGCGCTGCGCATCCTGCGCGCGTGCCATACCCTCGGCATCCGCACGGTGGCCGTGCACTCCACGGTCGACCGCAACCTCAAGCACGTGGCCATGGCCGACGAGTCGGTCTGCATCGGCCCGGCGCCGTCGCCGCAGAGCTACCTCAACATCCCGGCCCTGATCGCGGCAGCGGAAGTCACCGATGCCCAGGCCATCCACCCGGGCTACGGCTTCCTGTCGGAGAACGCCGACTTCGCCGAACGCGTGGAAGAATCCGGCTTCATCTTCATCGGCCCCAAGGCCGACACCATCCGCATGATGGGTGACAAGGTCGAAGCCATCCGCGCGATGAA
Organism: Stenotrophomonas sp. YJH_SMC_29; assembly: GCF_059371235.1. Lineage (NCBI taxonomy): Bacteria > Pseudomonadati > Pseudomonadota > Gammaproteobacteria > Lysobacterales > Lysobacteraceae > Stenotrophomonas > Stenotrophomonas sp. YJH_SMC_29. The sequence continues at coordinate 73,883 of NZ_JCAFUK010000015.1, forward strand.
GGCCGCGGGCGTACCGTGCGTGCCCGGCTCGGGCGGCCCGCTCGGCGAGGACATCGTCGCCAACACCAAGATCGCCCGCGAGATCGGTTACCCGGTCATCATCAAGGCGGCCGGCGGTGGCGGTGGTCGCGGCATGCGCGTGGTGCACGCCGAAGCCTCGCTGAAGACCTCGATCGAAACCACCAAGAGCGAGGCCAAGGCCGCGTTCGGCAATGGCGAGGTCTACATGGAGAAGTTCCTGGAGAATCCGCGCCACGTGGAAATCCAGGTGCTGGCCGACGGACAGGGCAATGCCATCCACCTCGGTGAGCGCGACTGCTCGATGCAGCGCCGCCACCAGAAGGTGGTGGAAGAGGCCCCGGCGCCGGGCATCACCGCCGAGCAGCGCGAGCAGATCGGCAAGGTCTGCGTGGAAGCCTGCATCCGCATCGGCTACCGCGGCGCGGGCACGTTCGAGTTCCTGTACGAGGACGGTCGCTTCTACTTCATCGAGATGAACACCCGCATCCAGGTGGAACATCCGGTCACCGAAATGGTCACCGGCATCGACCTGGTGGCCGAGCAGCTGAAGATCGCCGCCGGCCAGAAGCTGTCGATCAAGCAGAGCGACGTGGTGCTGACCGGCCATGCCATCGAGTGCCGCATCAACGCCGAAGATGCTGAAACCTTCGTGCCGAGCCCGGGCACCATCACCGGCTTCCATCCGCCGGGCGGCCCCGGCGTGCGCGTGGACACCCACATCTACAGTGGCTACCGCGTGCCGTCGAACTACGACTCGATGATCGGCAAGCTGATCGTGCACGGCCCGGACCGCGAAACCGCCATCGCCCGCATGCGGGTGGCACTCAGCGAGATGGTGGTCGACGGCATCAAGACCAACATCGCGCTGCAGCAGCGGATCATGCGCGACAAGGGCTTCCAGGCCGGTGGCCAGAACATCCACTACCTGGAAAAGCGCCTGGCCGAGCGCAAGAACAAGCCGATCGCACTGACCTGATCGGCAGCAGGGACTGGACACGGAAAGGGCGGGGATATCCCCGCCCTTTTCTGTTGCTGTGGAGCCGATGCCGCAAAGCGCGGCCGGGCAGGGGCTGGGCCCTGCAGCGACCGCGTCAGCGCTTGTCGGCCACGTCGGCCGGAATCTGCGAATGGGCCAGCGGCCGCACGCCATTGGGCGAGGTCGGATCGACGATCACCATGGTTTCGGTGGAACCATCCGGCCACACCACCTGGAAGGTGCTGCCGGCCGGCAATGAAGCGAACGGCATGCCGCTCTGCGCGCGATAGACCGCAGCCACCTGGCTGGCGCCGGCGCGGCGCACGTCTTCCTGCGCCTTCACCGTGGTCAGCTCCACCTTCGACAGGTGCCGGTAGCGATCCTCGTAGGTATCGATCATCAGCAGGCCGACCGCACCGGCCGAGTAGGCCACGAACAGCGCCACCCAGAACCAGAACTTGGCCCCATGCAGGAATCGACGGTAATTCATCGCCCGTCCCTCTTTCCAACCAGTCGCTTGATCCATTCCTTCATTTTCCCAGCACCTTGCCGCGATACCGCAGCGTCATACACGAAATCCCGGAAATCCTGCGCCCCATCCTGCGAACAGATCCCTCCGTTCGCGCAAAAACTGTTGACCAGCACGCTGTCGGCCCCACACGGCAGACCGAGTTCGCAGGCCGCAAGCCGCCATGCAAGCTCGCTGAGCTGCTCGCCCGCCACCAGGCCATCCAGCGCGCGGTCACCCGCCGCACGTACGCCCATGGCCGGCGCGATGGCCATGTAGGCCTCCGGATCGCGCGAGGTGCGCACGCGCTCGACCAGGTCACGGCGGTACTCGGCGCTGTCGTGCAACGGCTCGCCCTCGGCGAACAGCGATGCTTCCGCGGCCAGGTTGCCCTGCGCGGCCGCCTTGCGGCGCTCGGCCAGCACCAGTGCCGCGCCCAGCTTGTCGCCCGGGACGAAACCGCCGCACCGCTGCGCCACGCGCTCGCGCGCCTCGATCATCGCCGGCGCCGCCGTCAGCCCCAGCCCGCTCAGCACGTTGTTGTCCAGGCGGTAACCGCCCGGGTCGAGCGCGTACTGGGCGCAATAGTCATAGACGCGGCTGAGCATCCAGCGCGCTTCGTGGTTGCCGGTGTCGGCCTGCACGCGCAGGCGCTGCGCGTAGGCATACAGGTCGCTGGCGTCTTCGATGTCGGCGCGAAGGTCCAGCGGCAGGCCCGACGGCAGCATGTTGCCGCGCTCGAAGGCCGCCAGCCGCCGCGCCAGCGCCTCGGGGACCACCGGCAGCGATGCGGCGCTGTCAGCGCTGGCCACTGCGGTCGGCAGTTCCGGCGATGGCGATGCCACCGCCGCCGCATGGCCGCTGGCCCGGTACCCGGCCACGCCCAGCACGGCCACCGCCGGCAGCACGAGCAACCAGGTTTTCAGGGTCGGAGCCAGGGCCATCGGCGAGGTGAGCGTTCACGGCACGCAGCAAAGCGCCGAGTTTAGCAAGGCCCGGCAGGGCTGTCTGAACTGCCCCCGTTCATATCGAGGCGGCATCTCAGGCAATACGGAGACGCCCCGATGGTCTAGCATGGCCCCCTTTCCCGCGACTGTCCCCACCGCCATGCCGTTCCTGGAACTGACCCTGCGCTGCACCGAAGCCACCCAGCCCCGCTATGAGAATGCGCTGGAGGACGTCGGCGCCCTGGCCGTGACCCTGCTCGATGCCGAAGCCGACACCAGCAACGAACAGGCCATCCTCGAACCCGGCGTGGGTGAAACGCCGCTATGGGACACCCTGGTGCTGAGCGCACTGTTCCCCGCCGACAGCAATGCGCTGTTGCTGCTGGCCGCGCTGGAATCGTTCGATCCGGAACTGGACTGGAGCAACGGCAGCTTCCGTGCCGTCGAGGATGAGGACTGGGAACGCGCCTGGCTTGACCAGTTCCAGCCGATGGATTTCGGCAGCCGGACCTGGATCGTGCCGTGGAACCATGAACTGCCGGACGCCGCGCAGGCCGCCGATGCTGCCGTGGTGCGGCTGGACCCGGGCCTGGCCTTCGGCTCGGGCACCCATCCGACCACCGCCCTGTGCCTGCGCTGGCTGGACCAGCTGGCCGTCGATGGCCTGCTGCAGGGACAGCGCGTGCTCGACTTCGGCTGTGGCTCGGGCATCCTCGCGTTGGCCGCGTTGAAGCTGGGTGCCGCCGAAGCGATCGGCGTGGACAACGACCCGCAGGCGCTGGTCGCCACCGCCGACAATGCCGAGCGCAACGGCGAGCAGGCCCGCATGCACGTGTACCTGCCGCAGGACGAACCGGTCGCCACCTACCCCATCGTGGTTGCCAACATCCTCGCCTCGGCACTGGACGCGCTGGCCGAGCTGCTGGCCGCGCGCGTTGCCGTCGGGGGCCGCATCGCCCTGTCGGGCATCCTGCAGGGCCAGGAAGGCGAACTGCTGCAGCGCTATGCCGCATGGTTCGACGACCTGCAGGCCACCCAGGATGGCGACTGGATGCGTATCACCGGCGTGCGCCGGGCCTGATCATGATTGAATGACCGCTGGATCCGAGCCCGCACCCTGAGCATGTCCGAGCCGCCCCCGCCGCGCCGTCCCCTGGCCACCTTCCTGCGCCCCGCGCCGGAAGCCGAGGCCGCACCTGAGACCGACGCGCGCACGCCCGAACCAGCGATGCATGACGTTGCGGCGCCGCCCCGCGACCCGGTCGATGCGCCCGTGCCGCCAAGGGCAGAGACACAACCGTTCGACGACGCCGTCATCGCCGACGAGGCGGTCGTGGTCGAACCCGTCGTGGCGGCCCCGGTGCCGCAGGCGGTAGCCAGCGATGCGCCAAGCTTCCTGGGCACGTCACGCCCCCGCGCACTCCCGGTGCCGCGCTGGCACTGGGGGCTGGTCGCCGCGCTGGCACTGCTGCTGATCCTGCAGAGCGTGCTGGCCGATCGTGACCGGCTGGCCGCCGACGCCGGCAACCGCGCCTGGCTGGGCGCACTGTGCGGCGCGCTGCGCTGCAGCCTGCCGGCGTGGCACGAGCCAACCGCGTTCACCATGACCAGCCGCGAGATCCGCCCCCTGCCCGGCCAGGCCGGCGTGCTGCAGGTGCAGGCCAGCATCCGCAACGATGCGCGCTGGGCACAGGCCTGGCCGGACCTGCGCCTGTCACTGTCCGATGCCGATGGCCGGGTGATCGGCAGCGGCGTGTTCACGCCCGCGCAATACCTCGGCGAAAGCCCGGGCACGACCGTGCTGGAACCGGGCCAGAGCGCGCGCATCGCGTTCCGCGTGCAGGAGCCCGCCGCGTCCACCGTCGCATTCACCTTCGACTTCCTCTGACCAAGGTAGAGGCGACCAGCCGTGGCAGGTCGGGCACGCTCGCGCTAGACTGGCCGCCACCACCTCGTCCGGCCGCGCGCTCCGCGCGCACGGGCCAACCAGATCGGGAACCCCCTTGAACGCTGTCCTCTCTCGTCCTGACAACAGTCGTGGCGCTCCCCGGCCACCGCTGCGTGAACACGTCGCCCAGTCCGTACGCCGCTACCTGCGTGACCTCGATGGCTGCGACGCGGACGATGTCTACGAGATCGTGCTGCGCGAGATGGAAATCCCGTTGTTCGTGGAAGTGCTCAACCACTGCGAAGGCAACCAGAGCCGCGCCGCAGCGATGCTGGGCATCCACCGCGCGACCCTGCGCAAGAAGCTGAAGGAATACGGCATCAGCGCGTAAGCGCGCGGGTGGGCCGTGCCGGCCGCTGGCCGGCAACCCAATGAACGATGGCAGGTTGATGTTGCTGTTGCCGGCCAGCGGCCGGCACTACCAGTACATCCACGCCATGCGTGGATGCATCCCCGGCAATTCCGCGCCCCGTCAGTAGATCCACGCCATGCGTGGATGCATCCCCGGCGGATCCCGCGGCCCGTCCAGTAGATCCACGCCATGCGTGGATGCACCCCCGGCAGTCCCCCGGCCCGTCCAGTAGATCCACGCCATGCGTGGATGCAGCCCCGGCAATCCCGCGGCCCGTCCAGTAGATCCACGCCATGCGTGGATGAAAGCCCGGCGACGTCAGCCGCCGCCCGCCTTCCAGTAATACCGCACCACGTGGAAGAACACCGGCGCGGCGAAGCACACCGAATCCAGCCGGTCGAGCATGCCGCCATGGCCCTCGATCATGTGCCCCCAGTCCTTGATGCCGCGATCGCGCTTGATCGCCGACATCACCAGGCCGCCCCAGAACCCCATCAGGTTGATCAGCAGCGACAGGCCGAATGCCTGCAGCGGGGTGAACGGGGTGATCCACCACAACGCCGCGCCCAGCGCGCTGGCGCTCAGCACGCCGCCCACGAAGCCTTCCACCGTCTTCGACGGCGACAGCTTCGGTGCGATCAGGTGCCGGCCCAGCAGCTTGCCCCAGATGTACTGCAGCACGTCCGAAGACTGCACCACGATCACCAGGAAGGCGAACAGCAGCACGTTGCGCGACGGGTCATGGCCGGGCACGTGCAGGTTCAGCAGCAGCGGCACATGCGAGATGCAGAACACGCAGATCATCAGCCCCCACTGCACCTTCGCCGTGCGCTCCAGATAGTGCGTGGTATCTCCGCCGATGGTCGACAGGATCGGCAGGAACAGGAACGCATAGACCGGAATCAGGAGCGTGTACATGCCGTACCAGTCGATCCACACCAGGTAGTACTGCCACGGCAGCACGATGTAGAACGCGGCCAGCAGCGCGTAGTAGTCACCCGAGCGCGTCGGCGCCAGGGTGATGAATTCGCGCAGCGCGAACAGCGAAATGACCGCGAACAGTACGATCACCCCGGCACGACCGAAGAACAGCGCCAACCCGACCACGAGCGCCATCACCCACCAGGCACGGATGCGCGAGACCAGGTTGGCGATCACTGCACTGGGCCGCCCACGCTGGCGCCAGCGCAGGGTTTCGGCGACCAGCGTGGCCAGCACCAGCACCGCACCTACGCCGGCAAACAGCAGGCCGGTCTGCTGGCCGACACTCTGCGTTGCCAGATCGCCAGATACATCCAGCACGAAACTCATGCACGACCTCCATTCGGCGCCAGGTCCAGCAGCGCCTGCCTGCTGCGGGCCAGGAATGCGGCCTTGTCCTCGTCGGCCTGCAGCCGCAGCGGCGTGCCGAAGGTGGCCGTGCACAGCAGCGGCAGCGGCAGGAACCGGCCCTTCGGCATCACCCGCTTCAGGTTGTCGATCCACACCGGCACGAACTCCAGCTCCGGCCGTTGCCGCGCCAGGTGGTAGATGCCGCTCTTGAACGGCAGCAGTGGTTCATCGCCCACGTTGCGGGTGCCCTCCGGAAACAGGATCAGCGAGCAGTCTTCGTCCACCGCGTCACGCAGCGCCTGGAGTGGATCCTGCTGGCGATGGCCGGCCTCGCGCTCGACCAGCACGCCGTTGAACACCGCATCGATCAGGTAGCGGCGCAGGCCGTCGCGCTGCCAGTACTCGGCAGCAGCCACCGGGCGCACCTGGCGCCGCAACGCCGGTGGCATCGACGACCAGATCAGCACGAAATCACCATGGCTGGCGTGGTTGCCGTAGTACACGCGGCGCTCGCTGGACGGCGCACAGCCGATCCACAGGGCGCGTGCCCCGGTCACTACATGGATCGCGCCACTGCAGGCGCGTGCAATCAGTTCGGCGAACATCGGCCCCTCCGGTTCACGTCTGCGGCCACAACACGGCAATTAGCAGCAGTGCAAACTGCACGGCCGTCAGCAGGTACTGCCGCAACAGCAGGCGGCGCATGCCGGCCCAGCGCAGGTCCCACCCGCGCAGCGGCGCATCGGGCGGTGCGCGGCGCAGGCCACTGTCGTGCAGCAGCTGGTCGGTACGGCGCGCAGCGGCTTCGCCGTCCAGGCCTTCATCGCGCAGCAGTTGCAGCAGGCCGGCGTCCAGCCCGACCCGCCATGCGTGGTAAGCCTGTGCGATGCCCGCGGCAATGCTGAGCAGCAACAGGCCGGCGGCGATCATCGCCAGCCCGGGTTCGACGCCCAGCAGCAGCAACGCTGCCAGCAGCAGCCCCAGCGACAGCGATGCCGGCCACCGTCCCTGGCGCAGCAACAACTGCATGGTCGCCAGATCGGGAACCGCACTCATGCGCCGGCCCCCGCCGCAGCAGCAATGGCGCGCAGATGTGCCGGGCCCAGCACGATGCCGGGGCGTGCAGCGCGCACGATCGCCACCGCCCCTTCGGCATCGGCGGCACGCCCACTGCGCAGCAGCCAGGCGGCAACTCCGGCGGCACTGCGTGAGTAACCCAATGCGCAGCACACCAGCAGCGGCCCCTGTACCCGCAGTCGCTCAATGGCCTCGGCCGCCTCGCGCAACTGGTGCGGCGTGGGCACCACCAGGTCCAGCATCGGCACGCTGGCATACGCCGCGCCCGGCGCGCGGCAGGACAGCTCGGCACAGGCATCGACCACGCCCATCAGCGGTGCTGGCAACGCCGCGCAGGGAATACGCCCCAGCCACACGCCGTCCGTCACCGGCACCGGCTGCGGCGCACGCCGCGTCCACAGCCGCGAATTGATCCAGGCCGCGCCCAGGTACGGCGCCAGCAACCAGCGTGCCGCCATGCTCAGGCGGCCATCGGCGCGCTTCTGGAACACCGCCGTACCGAGCCCGGCATAGGCCAGCGCCACCAGCAGCAGCGACACCACCGGCCACAGCAGCCACAACGCCATGCCGCGCAGCAGGACCACAGGCACCAGCAGCGCGGCGGCGCCCAGCAGGTACAGCACCGCCCATCGCCAACGTCTGCCATCCCGCACGGTGCGCCAGGCCCGCAACGGTGGCGTGCCCTGCTCCGGCCACAGCCACACGCACAGCCAGCCGGCCAGCAGGCCGGTCGGGATATCGATGAAATGATGCTGGAACGTGGTCAGCACCGAGACGCCGATCAGCAGCGCCCACACGTGCAGCACCCAGCGCCACACCCCGTGCAGGTACTGCGCGAACTTCACCCACAGCACGATCAACAGCACGATGTGCAGCGACGGTGCCTGGTTGAACGGCTTGTCGAAGCCCAGCAACACATCGAACAGCCAGCCGAACATACCGCCGATCTCCGGTCGTTCGAAGCTGAAGCGCAGCGGCCACAGCAGGAAGCAGGCCACCGCGATGACCTGCGCACTGAACAGCCGCAGCGCGTGCCGGTCCAGCTCCAGGCGTTGCCGGCACAGGAAGAACGAGATCGCGTAGAACAGGTCGATCGACCAGTACGGCACGATCGTCCACGGTACGAACGGAATGTGGGTTTCCCAGGCGAACGCCATGACCGGCAGGGTGGCGTGGCGGCCGGCCATCCAGTTGGCGAAGCCATAGCTGGCGAAGAAGAACGGACCCAGCAGCGCCAGCCACAACAGGGCGCGCCGCCAGGGGCGCCCCTCTGCGGCCAGCGGGGATGCGGCGAGCGTCGCCATCACGCGGTCCGGCGCGCCAGCGACACGGTGAAGATGCCGAAGTCGTCGATACGCTGCGCCACCTTCTCGAACCCGGCCAGGCGCACCAGCTCATCCATCTCCTGCTGGGTACGGCGGCGCATCACCCAGGCCGCGCCACCGCGGTGGCTGGTCAACGCACGGGCGATGAATTCCAGCTGCGGGTGCCAGGGCTGGCCGGTATAGGCCAGGTAGCCGCCCACCGGAACGGTCGCGGCGATGCCCATCAGCGAGCGCAGCACAGCGTCGTTGTCGGGGAACAGTTCGTACAGGCCCGAGACCACCGCCAGCGTCGGCGCCGGATCGACCCTCGCCAGCTGTGCCGGATCGAACGCATCGCCCTGCTCGAAGCGCGCGATATCGGCCGCGCCCAGGCGCTCGATCAACGCCTGGCCCTGGGCCACGTTCAGATCGCTGAAGTCGCGCAGCACGATGCGGTCGGCGCGCTGCTCGCCCTGGCCCAGCGCTTCGAGCACATAGCGGCCATGGCCGGCGGCGACGTCCAGCACGCGCACCGGCGTGCCTTGCCCGCGCAGGCGCTGGGCAGCGTCGCGCAGCAGTTCCTGCAGGTGCTGGCCACGCACGCGGATACCACGCCAGCCGATCGCATCCAGGTAGTTGCGGTCGATCATCCGCCCCAACGGGCCCTTGCCGCGTGCTTCGTCGCGGTAGATGTAATCCAGCGTGCTACCCGAATCGAAACCGGTCTGCAGACCCAGCGCGATGCCTTCGGACAACCGGCCACCGAAGCGCAGGCCACCGCGCACCACGCGCCAGCGCAGGTCGGCCAGGCTGTTGCGCTGCGGCGGCCAGGCCAGGATCTCGGACTCTTCGAAGGTCGGCCCGTGGCGGTGCGCATCGCGCCGTGACAGCTTGCGCAACGGTTCGGCGAAACGCGCCTGGATGAAGCTGCGGATGCGCGCCAGTGCCGGTGCGCGATCGCGTTCACCCAGCGTGTCGTGGAAGAAGCCCGGCAGGTGCACGCGCTCCTTGATCGGGCTGGACAGGCGCTCGTAGAAGCGGTCCTGCGGGCCGCGATGCACCACGAAGTCGGAACCGGACACCAGCAGCTGCACCGGCACGCTGATGGCCTGCGCATCGGCGACGATGCGGTCAGCCGCTTCATACAGGCCCAGCAACACGCGCACCGAGATCGGCCGGGTGATCAGCGGATCGGTGCGGTAGCTTTCCACCCGCGCCGGATCATGGGTCAGCCACTGCGGCTTGACGTAGCTGTTGACAAAGAAGTTGCCGCGCAGCTTCTGCATCAAGGCCAGGCCCGGCCGCGCGAACGGTACGTACAGCTTCACCTTGAACGCCGGCGAGGCCATCACCAGCGCGCGCAGGCGTGGGGCGTAGTCGTGCACCCAGGTCGCGGCGACCACCGCGCCCACGCTCTGCGCGATCACCACGATGTCTTCCACCGCGATACCGTGCTCGGCGCCGATGTGCGCGATGAAGCTGTCCAGGTCGCGCACCAGCGCCGGGAAGCCCGGTGCATCGCCACGCGCGCCCGGCGAGCGGCCATTGCCGCGTGCATCCCAGGCGAAGAAGGCGGTGTCGGGCAGGTCCAGCTCATCGACCAGGTGGGTGACCCGCCCGGAGTGCTCATGGCCGCGGTGCAGCAGCACGATGGCCTGGGTGGCCGGCGTTGCGGTGGAGCCCGCCCAGTACCGGTAGAACAGCGGTACCTGGTCGAAGCTGTGGAATTCCCGTTCCTGCGCCTGACGCATGCAATCTCCTGATTGTCTTTTTGTATCTGCTTGATTAATTCGGCGAAACCGCCGCTTCCCGCAGTCCGCGACGGACGCGGTTGATCATCGTCAGCACGCACAGCACGGCCAGGGCCGCGGCCACGCCGGTGACCGTCGTCGCGCCAACCCACTCGAACGCCAGCAGCAGGCCCAGCACACCGATCACGAAGGCGCGGTCGCTCTTGCCCATCGGGCCGTCATAGCGACGGCTGGTACCGACCATCAGCCCCAGCACACCGGCGTACTCGCTCAGCGCCGCCGCCCAGGCCAGCAGCCACAGCGCCTCGGTGCGCACGCCCGGCACGCTGAGCAGGCTCAGGTACAGCGCCGCGTCGGCAATCACATCGCACAGCTCGTTCAGATAGGCGCCCAGCCGCGACTGCTGGCCGAACTCGCGGGCCAGCATGCCGTCCACGGCGTTGAGCGCCATGCGCAGCAGCATCCACAGCGGCAGCAGCAGGTACAGCAGGGGCTGGGCCGGCGCGCAGCACCATACGGCGGCGGCCACCAGCAGCGAGACCACGGCGGCGGCCACGGTCACCGCGTTGGCGGTGATCCCCATGCGGTACAGGCCGCGTACGGCCGGACGCAACAGGTCCTGAAAACGTCCTTTCAATGCATAGATCGACACGATCCGAACCCGCTGATCCTTGGCAGTTCCGGCACAGCCTACCCGATTGGGGCAGCGCGCCCCATCGAATTGCTTGCGGACCGCCCCCCGGCCGGGCGGTGCTGAAGGCGGCCACAGGCCATCGATGCGGGTTGAATTTCCCCATCAGCGCCCGCCACCGGCCCCCACCGCCTACAATATCGGCCCCGCTCCGCTGCCGATTCTGTCCCATGACTGCTGATCTGTTGCCCGTCCGCCGGGCCCTCCTCTCCGTTTCCGACAAGACCGGTCTGGTCGAGCTGGCCACTGCGCTGGCGGCACGCGGCGTGGAGCTGCTGTCCACCGGCGGCACCGCCAAGGCGATCCGCGATGCGGGCCTGGCCGTGAAGGACGTGGCCGAGGTCACCGGTTTCCCGGAAATGATGGACGGCCGGGTCAAGACCCTGCACCCGATGGTGCACGGCGGCCTGCTGGGCCGTTCGGGCCTGGATGACGCGGTGATGGCCGAACACGGCATCGGTGCCATCGACCTGCTGGTGCTGAACCTGTACCCGTTCGAATCGGTCACCGCCAAGGCCGACTGCACCCTGGCCGACGCAGTCGAGAACATCGACATCGGCGGCCCGGCGATGCTGCGCTCGGCGGCCAAGAACTTCGCCCGCGTGGCAGTGGCCACCGACCCGTCGCAGTACGCCGAGCTGCTGGCCTCGCTGGAGGCCAACAACGGCCAGCTGACGGCTGCCACCCGCTTCGCATTCTCGGTGGCCGCGTTCAACCGCGTCGCCCAGTACGACGCCGCGATCAGCAACTACCTGTCGGCAGTCACCGCCACCGACGCGGCCGTGCCGGCCCGTGCCGAGTACCCGGCGCAGATGAATTCCACCTTCGTGAAGGTGATGGACCTGCGCTACGGCGAGAACCCGCACCAGAGCGGCGCGTTCTACCGCGACCTGTACCCGGTGCCGGGCACGCTGGCCACCTTCCAGCAGCTGCAGGGCAAGGAGCTGAGCTACAACAACCTGGCCGATGCCGATGCGGCGTGGGAATGCGTGCGCCAGTTCGATGCGCCGGCCTGCGTCATCGTCAAGCACGCCAACCCGTGCGGCGTGGCCGTCGGTGCCGGCAACGGCGATGCCTACGAGCTGGCCTACGCCACCGACCCGACCAGCGCCTTCGGCGGCATCATCGCCTTCAACAAGCCGCTGGACGCGGCCACCGCCAAGGTGATCCTCGACCGCCAGTTCGTCGAAGTGCTGATCGCCCCGGACTACGAGCCGGCCGCGCTGGAATACGCGCAGAAGAAGGCCAACGTGCGCGTGCTGCGCATCCCGCACGGCGACGGCCTGAACAACTTCGACAGCAAGCGCGTCGGCTCGGGCCTGCTGCTGCAGTCGTCGGACAACCGCGGCATGACCCGCGATGAACTGAAGGTGGTCAGCAAGTTGGCGCCGACCGACAGGCAGTTCACCGACCTGCTGTTCGCCTGGAAGGTGGCCAAGTTCGTCAAGTCCAACGCGATCGTCTATGCCAAGGACAACCGCACCATCGGTGTCGGCGCCGGCCAGATGAGCCGCGTGTACTCGGCCCGCATCGCCGGCATCAAGGCCGCCGATGCGAACCTGGTGGTCGAGGGCTCGGTGATGGCTTCCGATGCGTTCTTCCCGTTCCGCGACGGCATCGATGCCGCCGCTGCCGCCGGCATCAAGGCGGTCATCCAGCCGGGCGGTTCGATGCGCGATGCCGAAGTGATCGCCGCCGCCGACGAACATGGCCTGGCCATGGTGTTCACCGGCGTGCGCCACTTCCGCCACTGATCCGCATCACGAAGCCGGGCCCTGCCCGGCTTTTCTCTTCCGTACCCGAGAACCCTGTCCCATGAAGATCCTCGTCATCGGCTCTGGCGGCCGCGAACACGCCCTGGCATGGAAGCTGGCCCAGTCCTCCCGTGTCACTGAAGTGATCGTGGCGCCCGGCAATGCCGGCAGCGCCAGCGAAGGCAAGTGCCGCAACGTGGCGGTCAAGGTCACCGATATCGACGGCCTGCTGGCGCTGGCCCAGGCTGAAGGCGTGGCACTGACCGTGGTCGGCCCGGAAGTACCGCTGGTGGCCGGCGTGGTCGACCGTTTCCGCGCCGCCGGCCTGCGCATCTTCGGGCCGACCGCCGCTGCCGCGCAGCTGGAAGGCAGCAAGGCCTACGCCAAGGACTTCCTGGCGCGCCACAACATCCCCACCGCGTTCTACGCCGTGCACACCGACGTGGACGCCGCGCTGACGTATGTACGCGAGAAGGGCGCACCGATCGTGGTCAAGGCCGATGGCCTGGCCGCCGGCAAGGGCGTGATCGTCGCGATGAGCCTGACCGAAGCCGAAGACGCAGTGCGTGACATGCTCTCCGGCAACGCGTTCGGCGATGCCGGCGCCCGCGTGGTCATCGAGGAATTCCTCGACGGCGAGGAAGCCAGCTTCATTTCGATGGTGGACGGCGTGCATGCGCTGCCGATGGCCACCTCGCAGGACCACAAGCGGGTCGGCGACGGCGACACCGGCCCGAATACCGGCGGCATGGGCGCCTACTCGCCAGCTCCAGTGGTGACGCCGGAGGTGCATGCACGCGTGATGCGCGAGGTGGTGAATCCCACCGTGCAGGGCATGATCGCCGACGGGATTCCCTTCACCGGCTTCCTCTATGCCGGCCTGATGATCGACGCCAGCGGCGCACCGAAGGTGATCGAATTCAACGTGCGCTTCGGCGACCCGGAAACCCAGCCGGTGATGCTGCGCCTGCAGTCGGACCTGGTCGAACTGGTGGAAGCCGCCATCGATGGCCGGCTGGACCAGGTCGAAGCGCAGTGGGATGCGCGCCCGTCGCTGGGCGTGGTGCTGGCGGCCAGGCCGTACCCCGAAGCGCCGATCACCGGTGAGGTGATTTCCGGCCTGGACGAGGTGCCGGCCAGTGCCAAGGTGTTCCATGCCGGTACGGCATTGGATGCGCAGGGCCAGGTGGTCAGTGCCGGCGGCCGCGTGCTGTGCGTGGCCGCACTGGGCGACAGCGTGCGCGACGCGCAGGCCAATGCCTATGCCGGCGTGGCCAAGGTGAGCTGGGCCAACGAGTTCCACCGCAACGACATTGGCTGGCGCGCGATCGCACGCGAAGAGTGACGACCGCGCCGCAGCCACGCAGGGCGTGGCTCTACTGACATTGGTAGATCCACGCCATGCATGGATGAGAACGCCACCGAAAAGAAAAGGCCCGGCAGTGCCGGGCCTTTTCATTGCTTCAACGCCATCCCGCCTTACGCGGTGAACAGCGCCTTCATCTTCTTCAGCGCGTTCGCTTCAACCTGACGGATGCGCTCGGCCGACACGCCGTACTCGTCGGCCAGCTCCTGCAGCGTCACCTTGCTGTCGGCATCCAGCCAGCGACGGCGGATGATGTCACGCGAACGCGCATCCAGTTCCGCCAGGCCTTCGCGCAGCAGCTGCATCTGGTTGTCTTCGCTGTCCTCGCGCTCGTAGGCCATCGACGGGTCTTCGTCATCGGCGACCAGGAACGCAGCCGGCGACGGCGGTGCGTGTTCGTTGTCCTCGTCGGTCGGCGCATCGAAACCGATATCGCGGCCGGACAGGCGCGACTCCATTTCCATGACCTCGCGCTCGGACACGTTCAGGTCCTTGGCCACCGCGCTCACTTCCGCCGCGTTCATCCAGCCCAGGCGCGTCTTCGACTTGCGCAGGTTGAAGAACAGCTTGCGCTGCGCCTTGGTGGTGGCGACCTTCACGATGCGCCAGTTCTTCAGGATGAACTCGTGCATCTCGGCACGGATCCAGTGCACCGCGAAGGAAACCAGGCGCACGCCCATGTCCGGGTCGAAGCGCTTGACCGCCTTCATCAGGCCGATGTTGCCTTCCTGGATCAGGTCGCCCAGGGCGAGGCCGTAGCCGTTGTAGCCGCGGGCCACGTGCACCACGAAGCGCAGGTGCGAATGCACCAGCTCGCGGGCGGCGTCCAGATCGTTGCCATCGCGGAAGCGACGGGCCAGGTCCTGTTCGTCATCGACCGACAGCACCGGGATCTGGTGCACGGCACCGATGTAGGCGTCCAGCGAACCGAGCGCACTGGGAATCGGGAGATTGTTTGCCACAAGGGCAGTAGAGGTGTTCTGGCTCATAGGCACCCATCTTAGCAGTCCGGGATTTGAACTGCTAAAGGAGGAAAAAGTTCCAGCATCCTATTGATGCAACACTGGTCCCAAACAGAGCCCTACCGTAGCGCGATTTGATGACAGTGGCGAGCACGCTTTTCGGGATTCACAATCCCTTGGAATTCAAGCAATTACCTGCCATGAAGCGGCCGATTCCAGTCAAGCGGAGCTGAACGGGCCGCTCTGAAGGCCCATTCAGGCCCGGGGACGTTGCCCGGTGTTCAGGCCCGGCGGCCCGCCAACGCTCAGAGTGCCGAGCGCGGCGGCAGCGACCAGTCGATCGGGGCCTGGCCGTGGCGCTGCAGGTACTCGTTGGCCATCGAGAAATGACGACAGCCGAGGAAGCCCCGATGGGCCGATAGCGGCGACGGATGCGGCGACTTCAGCACGCGATGGCGGCGGGTGTCGATCACCTTGCCCTTCTGCTGTGCATAGGCACCCCAGAGCATGAACACCAGTCCTTCGCGCTCGCGGTTGAGCACATCCACCACGTGATCGGTGAAGCCTTCCCAGCCGCGGCCCTGGTGCGCGCCGGCCTTGCCCTCTTCCACCGTCAGCACGGCATTGAGCAGCAGCACGCCGCGCTGCGCCCACGGGATCAGGCAGCCGTGGTCCGGGCGCGGGATACCGAGATCGGTCTCGATCTCCTTGTAGATGTTCAGCAGCGACGGCGGCACCGGCACGCCGGGCAGTACCGAGAAACTCAGGCCATGGGCCTGGCCGCGCCCGTGGTACGGGTCCTGGCCGAGGATCACCACCTTCACCTGCTCGAACGGCGTGGCGTCGAACGCTGCGAAGATCTGCGGCCCGGGCGGGAACACCGCCGCGCCGCTGGCCTTGCGCTGGCGCAGGAAGGCCGACAGCTCGCGCATCTGCGGCTGCAACAGGTACTCGCCGACGTGCTGCTTCCAGCTCGGTTCCAGCTGGATCGTCGGGGTGTCGGTTACTTCATCGATCATCGCAACAAGGGTCCATCATTCAATCGGGCCAGGCGCAGCTGGAACAGCACCTTGGTGACCAGCAGCCGCTCTTCGATCGGCTTCAGCACCAGGTCGTTGGCACCGGACTGCAGCAGCCCGGTCTGGTTGTGGGGGTTGCCGTCGCCGGTCATCACCAGCACGGGCAGGCGGCGCTTGCCGTAGCCGAAGTCCACCCGCACGCGCTGCACCACGTCGCGGCCGCTCAGCTCGCCCTTCAGGGTGACGTCGGTCAGCACCAGGTCGATGCGGTGGCGGCTGCGGCCCAGCGACTCGGCAGTGAGCAGGGTGAATGCCTCCTCGGCGCTGACCACGTGCAGCACGCTCAACTGCTGGCGTTCCAGCATGCGCTTGGTCGCCTCGGCCACCACGCGGCTGTCCTCGATGTAGAGGATGGTCGCGCCGGGAATGGTCTGCGGCTGTACATAGCCCCGGATGAAGGTCGCCAGCGCTTCATGGCCGAGCGCTTTGTCGAAGTAGTCGGTGACGTACTCGGTGAAACGGCGCTGCTCCAGGTGCTGCTGGGCGTCGCCGGAGACCACGATCACCGGCACGTAAGCCTGGCCGGCCGCTTCGCGCACCATCCGCGCCAGCGCCAGGCCGTCGCCATCACGCAGGGTCAGCGAGGTCGTCACCAGGTCCACCGGGCCCTGCGCGAGCGCCTGCTGCGCGTCTTCGATGCTGTCGCAGCCGATCACCTCCACGCCCGGCAGGTCGCGCTGCAGGACGTCGGCGATCAGCTTGCGGACCAGCTTCGAACCATCGACCACCATCACCCGCGTCGCGGGCCCTTCAAGGTGCTTCAACGCTTGCGGTTGCATGCCGGTCTCAGGTGTCGGTCGGGCGGGTCTGGCGGAGGAAGTGGCCGGTGACCAGCCAGGCGCCCAGCCAGCCCAGCAGCAGCGTGCCGAGCAGGACCAGGCCACCGTGCAGCAGGTCCAGGCCGTGCAGCACGAACGGGCTGCCATAGCTGCGCGAGAGTTCGGCCAGCGGCACGCGCAGCGCGGCACCGGCCGCCCCGATCAGGCCCAGCGCCACCGCGCCGGCGCCCAGCCCGTACCACGCGCCCAGGTACAGGAAGGGACGACGGATGAAGCCATCGCTGGCGCCCAGCAGCTGCAGCACGCCGATCTCCTCGCGACGGGCCTGGATGTCCAGGCGCACCGTGTTGCCGACCACCAGCGCGGCACCCACGCCGAGCAGCACCGACAGCACCTGCACCAGCCGCGCGCCGAACGCCAGCCAGGCATCCAGGCGCTGGCGCCACAGCGCGTCGTGCTGCACCAGGTCGGCCTCGGGCAGGCTTTCCAGCGCGCGCGCCAGGCGTGCGTCGTCCTTGCCCTGGCCCGGGGTGATCACCAGCAGCGAGGGCAGCGGATTGTCATTGAGTGCGTCGATCGCCTCACCGAGGCCGGCATCGCGCAGTTCCTGCAGGCCCTGCTCGGGCGTGCGCACGTTCACTTCGGCCACGTCGTCGCGGTCGCGCAGCTGGCCGGCCAGGCGCAGCGCGCCGGGTCCATCGACGTCGCCCTTCAGGAATACATTGATGTCGCGCGACTGCTGCACGCTGCCGGCGAACTGCTTGAGGTTGTCCAGCGCGATCGACAGGCCCAGCGGCAGGGCCAGCGCCAGCGCCATGACCATCACCGTGAGCAGGGTCGCCCACGGCTTGCGGCAGGCGCGGCCCAGGCTGAACACCACGCTGTGCACGTGGTGCTGGAACCAGACGCCCACGCGCGAGGGGGCGGCGGCTTCGCTGTTTTCGTTCTTCGCCATGGTTACTCCGCCAGGTCCTGCGGCGAGATGTCATCCACCAGCCGGCCGTGGTCGAGGATCAGCACGCGCTTGCGCATGCGGCGCAGCAGCGGCAGGTCGTGGCTGACCACCAGCACGCTGGTGCCCCGCGAGGGCAGCTCGGCGAACAGGGCCATGATCTCCGCCGCCAGGGTCGGGTCGAGGTTGCCGGTCGGCTCATCGGCCACCAGCAGCTTGGGCTCGCCGACGATCGCGCGGGCGATGCCGACGCGCTGCTGTTCGCCGGCCGACAGCTGGGACGGCAACGCCTTCTCGCGATGGCCCAGGCCCATCCGTTCGAGTACCGAGCGTACGCGCTTGCTGATGTCACCACGGCGGGTGCCGCGCAGGATCAGCGGCAGCGCGACGTTCTCGGCGATCGAGCGGTCCATCAGCAGCCGGTGGTCCTGGTAGACCGCCCCGACCGCGCGTCGGTGACGGGGCACGTCGCCACCGCGGACCTTCAGCAGGTTGCGCTCGTCGAACACCACCGCGCCGCGGCTCGGCCGCTCGTCGAGATGGATCAACTTGAGCAGGGTGCTCTTGCCCGCACCGGAATGGCCGGTGACGAACAGCATCTCGCCTGGCGCAACCTCGAAGCTGACATCGGTCAGCGCCTCGTGGCCACCGGCGTACTGTTTGCTGACATTGTCGAAGCGCAGGACACTCATGCCCCGATTATGCAGGACCGGCGCGACGTCGTGGAGACGGTCGCGCGATCGGTAGTGCCGGCCGCTGGCCGGCACTACCGTTCAAAGCCACCCGACCAGCGGTCGGGTGCTACCCGCTGATCGGCAGCGCCGATCAGCTGCCCGACAGCATCCGGCGGATCTTGCGGCCGATGCGGGTCAGGAACGAGTCACCGGTGTCGGCGGCCGTGCGCACCGGCTTGGCCACCACCTGCACCGGGGTCACCGGGCCGGCGCCGTTGCCGGCGTTGGCCTGTACACCCTCGGCACCCTCGACCGGACGGCCGTGGCGACGGCGACGGCGCTTGCGCGGCTTGTGTTCGCCATCCACGGCGCCTTCCGGTGCGCCTTCGGCGCGCGGCGGGCGCGGCGGACGCGGGGCCGGGGCGGCGGCGCCTTCAGCACCGGCGACCGGGGCGGCAGCGCCCTGCTCGCCTTCCACACGCGGTTTGCGCGGGCCGCGCGAACGGCGTTCGCCGCTGCGCTCACCGTCGCGACCACCGCGACCCCCGCCACTGCCGGAACGACCGCCGTTGCGGCCACCGCCACGACGCTCTTCCTCGGCGGCGCGGGCTTCGCGCGCTTCGCGGAAGATCTGGCCGACGCTTTCGTTGTCGTCGCCTTCCTCGCCCGCCGCCGGGGCCGGACGTTCCGGGCGCGGCAGCGGCGTCATCAGTTCCTTGGTGACCGGTTCGGACGGAATCTTCTGCTCGATGTAGGCCTCGATGTCCGGCAGGCCCATGGCGTAGCGTTCGCAGGCGAAGCTGATCGCATCACCCTCTTCGCCCAGGCGCGCGGTGCGGCCGATGCGGTGCACGTAGTCTTCGGCGTCGAACGGCAGGTCGTAGTTGTAGACGTACTTGATGCCGTCGATGTGCAGGCCGCGCGCAGCCACGTCGGTAGCCACCAGGATTTCCAGCTGGCCCTTCTGGAAGCGGTTGAGCAGGCTCTCACGCTTCTTCTGCGGCACGTCGCCGGACAGCACGCCGACACGGTAGCCGGCCTTTTCCAGCGAACGGGCGACGCGCTCGACGAACACCTTGGTATTGACGAACACCATGGTGCGCGCGCCTTCACTGCGCGACAGCAGGCCCAGCAGCAGCGGGATCTTCTCGTCGTCGGCCGGGAAGTAGATGCGCTGGCGGACGCGGGCAGCGGTGATGGTCTCGGCTTCGACCACCAGCTTCTGCGGCTCGTTCATGTGCTCGTAGGCCAGCTCCAGCACCCGATGGCTGAGGGTGGCGCTGAACAGCAGGGTCTGGCGGATGGTGCGTTCCGGCATGCGGCGCAGCAGGAAGCGGATGTCCTTGATGAAGCCCAGATCGAACATGCGGTCGGCTTCGTCCAGCACGCAGATCTCGCAGGCGTGCAGCGACACCACCTTGTGCTGCTTGACGTAGTCGATCAGGCGGCCCGGGGTGGCGATGATCACGTCCACGCCCTGCTGCAGCAGCTCGCGCTGCTTGTCGTAATCCACGCCGCCGTAGACCAGCGCGAAACGCAGGCCCAGGTCGGAACCGAACTTCACCGCATCCTTGTGGATCTGGATGGCCAGTTCGCGGGTCGGGGCGAGGATCAGTGCGCGCGGGTCTTCCGGCTTGCGATCGGCCAGCGCCGGGCGGGTCAGCAGGCGGTTCACGACAGCGACCAGGAAGGCCAGGGTCTTGCCGGTGCCGGTCTGCGCCTGGCCGGCGACATCACCACCGGGCAGCGCGACCGGCAATGTCAGCGCCTGGATCGGGGTGCAGCGGGTGAATCCGGCTCCTTCAAGGCCGGCCTGCAGGGCCGGATGCAGCTCGAAGGAGGAGAAGGTCAAATCGGTCAGCGGTTTGTCGCTCATGAGTCCGTCTTGGTATGGCCGCCGGCCCGTGGGGCGGCTGGCACTTCATCGTCTAGGGGCACCGTCGCAAACTGCGGCCCCTGCGGCGGGTTGGCAGGCTGGGACCACCGGTCCGCGCGCCGCACAATGCCCCAGTTTAACGCACTCGGGCGGGCAAACCGGAATGGACGGTCTCACGACACCAGGAGACGCACTGCCTTCACCCAGCCACACCGGACTTGAACGGCCCGGCCCGGGCCGCTGGTGTCGTTCACTGCCAGCCCCATCTACAGGAGGACAGTGAAATCCGACACATACCGGGCATCGAAGCGATCACGATACGCTGGGTTCCAGCTGGCGCCTGTCCCTGCCCTGCGATAGGGGTACACTGCCGGCCGTGAGCGTCCAGGCATCCCGCCGAACGCACCGCGGCGGTCCGCCGCGAGGCAACGACGAGGGTCGCGCCACCGGGCATGGCCCAGTTCACCCACCTCCGGCATCGCCGGGTGCAATCCAAGACGAGAAACCAAGATGAGCGACAAGGTTGTACACGTCGGCGATGCCGACTTTGATAGCGCAGTGCTGAATTCCAAGGAACCGGTGCTGGTCGATTTCTGGGCCGAATGGTGTGGCCCGTGCAAGATGATCGCCCCGGCGCTGGACGAACTGGCCGATGCCTACCAGGGCCGCGCCAAGATCGCCAAGGTCAATGTCGACCACAACCGCGCGCTGGCCGCCAAGTACCACGTGCGTTCGATTCCGTACCTGGTCGTGTTCAAGGACGGCGAGAAGGTCGGCGAGCAGATCGGTGCGGTGGGCAAGGCCCAGCTGGCCGGCCTGCTGGACAAGGCCCTGGCCTGATCCTGCCGGTTCCCGGCAGCCGCCGAGCGCGGCTGCCGGCGGGCGCCCCGCGCCCATGATGAATGCTGTTCCCGGCGACCCTTGCATGGCGCCGCGGGCCGATGATAGTGTCGGCATATCCGGCCGCGTTCGCGTGCCGCACCCTCTGGACGCAGTTCCTTCCAGACCCATTCCCAACGTTCGCCGCCCCAGCCGGGCGCTCGCACCTTCAAGCGAGGAATAACGCTCTTGTCCGATAACACTTCTGAAACCGGCAGCGCCGATGCGCCCGCCGAAAAGCGCGTGCGCAAGCCCCGCGTGAGCAAGGCCGCCGCCCCGGCAGCCGCCGAAACCAGCGCCGCTCCGGCGCAGCCGACCCTGCCGCTGGCCGCCGCGCCCGAAGCGCCGGCGCCGGCTGCAGCCCCCGCGCCGAGCGCGCCCGCCGCCGAGGCCCCTGCCAGCAGTGGCGGTAGCGAAGGCAGCGAGGGTCGCGAATCCGGCCAGCCGCGCCAGCAGAACCACCAGGGGGGCGGCCAGAACCAGGGCCAGAACCCGTACAACCAGAACGGCCAGCAGGGTCAGCAGGGCCAGGGGCAGGGCAACCGCCGCGACCGCTTCCGCAACCGCCGCGACCGTGACCGCAACAACCGCTTCCGCGACGATGGCCTGCCCAACGATGGCGGCGAGCAGCAGCCGTTCGTGCCGCGCCCGCATGCCAACGTGCCCGAGGGCTTCCCGGTCTACTCGCTGAGCGACCTCAAGCGCATGCCGGCGCAGAAGCTGCTGGAAATCGCCGAGCAGCTGCAGATCTCCGAAGGCGTGGCCCGCGCCCGCAAGCAGGACGTGATCTTCGCGCTGCTGAAGGTGCTGACCCGCCACGGCGACGGCGTCGCCGCCGACGGCGTGCTGGAAATCCTGCCGGACGGCTTCGGCTTCCTGCGCGCGGCCGAGGCCAGCTACCTGGCCGGCCCGGACGACACCTATATCTCGCCCAGCCAGATCCGCCGCTTCAACCTGCGCACCGGCGACCACATCTCCGGCCGCATCCGCTTCCCGAAGGACGGCGAGCGCTACTTCGCGCTGAACATCGTCGACACCATCAACGGCGAGCCGATCGAAGCGTCGAAGAACAAGGTGCTGTTCGAGAACCTGACCGCGCTGTTCCCGCGCCGCCGCTTCACCCTGGAGCGTGGCAACGGTTCGTCGGAAGACATCACCGGCCGCATCCTCGACCTGATGGCACCGCAGGGCAAGGGCCAGCGCTCGCTGATCGTGTCGCAGCCGAAGGCCGGCAAGACCATGATGATGCAGCAGGTCGCCACCGCCATCACCACCAACCATCCGGACGTGCACCTGATCGTGCTGCTGATCGACGAGCGCCCGGAAGAAGTGACCGAAATGCAGCGCACCGTGCGCGGCGAGGTCATCAGCTCGACCTTCGACGAGCCGGCCGCGCGCCACGTGCAGGTGGCTGAAATGGTCATCGAGCGCGCCAAGCGCCTGGTCGAGCACAAGAAGGACGTGGTGATCCTGCTCGACTCGATCACCCGCCTGGCCCGCGCCTACAACAACGTGGTGCCGAGCTCGGGCAAGGTGCTGACCGGTGGCGTGGACGCCAACGCCCTGCATCGCCCGAAGCGCTTCTTCGGTGCCGCGCGCAACGTGGAAGAAGGCGGCAGCCTGACCATCATCGCCACCGCGCTGGTCGATACCGGCTCGAAGATGGACGAGGTGATCTACGAAGAGTTCAAGGGCACCGGCAACAGCGAAGTGCACCTGAGCCGCCGCATCGCTGAAAAGCGCGTGTTCCCGGCCATCGACATCAACCGTTCCGGCACCCGCCGCGAAGACCTGCTGATCGAACCGGAACTGCTGCAGAAGATCTGGATCCTGCGCAAGCTGCTGCATCCGATGGATGAAATGGCCGCGATGGAGTTCCTGCTCGACAAGATGAAGAACACCAAGTCCAACGACGAGTTCTTCGGTTCGATGAAGCGCTGAGTCCCGGCACTGCGTCGGAAGAAACCTGCCGCTCGCTGCGGCAGGTTTTTTTTTGCCTGCAGGGCGACCCACTTCACTTTGCCGGCGCCGACTTTTGGCGATAATTCGACCACTACCCTGCCCGGCCCCGCGGGCATGGCCACCGATTCCCGCTGTCGCCCCTTCCGGAGAACCGGTCGGGTCCAGCCTCCTGCCGGATCCGCCGACGCATGCGCACGCTGTCCCCCCGCCTCAACCTGGGCAAGCTGATCCTCGCCCTGGCCCTGCTCAGCGCCATCATCGCGCTGGCCAACACCCTGCTGGCCAGCTACCGGGTGCAGCGCGACCAGCTGGTCGGCAATACCCTGGAAGCCAACCGTGTCTATGCCACCAAGCTGGCCGAGACCACCCAGAACTTCCTGTTGGCCGCGCAGCAGGAGCTGGCCTACGCCGCCACCCGGCTGGGCCAGGGCGATCTGGACCCGGCACAGGCGCAGGATGAAGCCAGCCGACTGCAGCTGCAGACCAACAGCTTCAATTCCTCGCTGGTCGTGGATGCGGATGGGCTGGTGATCGCCACCTCGCCGCAGACCCTGCAGCTGCAGGGCGAGGTGCTGCACAGTGTCGGCAACAACGCCGCGCTGGCGGCGCGCCAGCCGATGATCAGCGACCCGTACCAGTCGACCACCGGCAAGCTGCTGGTGTCACTGTCGCACCCGATCTTCGACCGCCAGGGTCGCTACCGCGGCTACGTCAGCGGCACCCTGTACCTGCGCCAGCGCAGCGCGCTGCATACGCTGCTGGGCAAGCACTATTACCGCGATGGCTCCTACCTGTACGTGGTCGATCGCCATGGCCGCCTGCTGTACCACGCCGACGGCAAGCGGGTCGGCGACTACGTGGTCGGCAACCCGGCGGTGAAGGCGGTGGTGCGCGGTGAACGCGGCGCCCAGCAGGTGCGCAACAACCTGGGCGTGTCGATGCTGGCCGGCTATGCGCCGGTGCCGGCCACCGGCTGGGGCATCATCGCCCAGCGCCCGACCGAGGCCACGCTGCAGCCGTTGTCGCGGTTGATGACCGCGGTGATCTGGAACGCGATTCCGCTCGGCCTGCTGTCGCTGCTGGTGACCTGGTGGTTCGCGCGCCGCATTTCGATGCCGCTGTGGCAGCTGGCGCGCAACGTGCAGGGCGGCGAGGACACCGGCAATGCGATCAACCATGTCAGCGGCATCCGCGCGTGGTACTTCGAGGTCGCCCAGCTCAAGCAGGCGGTGCTGCACAGTTTCAATGCGCTGCAGGACCGCATCGGCACGCTCAACCGCGCCAGCCGCACCGATCCGCTGACCGGCCTGCTCAATCGCCGCGGCCTGCAGCAGGCACTGGAGGCGTTGCAGGTGCAGGGCATTCCGTTCGCGATCCTGGCGCTGGACATCGATCGCTTCAAATCGATCAACGACAGCCATGGCCACGACGTCGGCGACGCGGCCATCGTCCATATTGCCGACCAGATGCGCCGCTACTCGCGCGACAGCGACTTCCTCTGCCGCGCCGGTGGCGAGGAATTCCTGCTGCTGTTGCCGGGCATCAGTACCGACTCGGCGCGCCAGGCCGGCGAGCGCCTGCGCCAGCACATCGCCGATCATCCGTTCGAACCGGTCGGGACCATCACCGTGTCACTGGGCGTGGCCCACTTCCCCAGCTTCCATGTCGATGCCGAACAAGCGCTGCGGCTGGCTGACAAGGCGCTTTACATGGCCAAGGAACAGGGCCGCAACCGGGTAGTGGTCTACCCGTACGCAGACTGAGAAGCGGCCGGCCTGGCCGACCGCTTCACGCACGCCGGGCTCAGCGCTGGGCCAGCGGCGTCAGCAGGCGCAGGCCGCGCTGGGTGCCATCGACCATGTACACGCCGCCGGCCGGCAACAGATCACTGCCCGCCTGCTCGGCGGCATCCGGCTTGCGCCACGGTGCGTCCTGGCGCGGGCCGGGAATGAAGACACGCCAGCGGCCGTAGCGTTCCGGCTGGGCGTTGCCGTTGCTGCCGGTGTTGCCGTTCAGGGCGAAGTTCACCGGCACGCGCACGGTCCAGAAGTCCCGCGTACTGTCCTCGCCGGTGGTCGGCGGGACGAAGGTCCACTTGCGCGCGCTGCTGATGCTGGCCTTGGCGAGCTGGTCGCGCATCTTGGCCATGATCCGCTCCGGCGCGACCATGGTCATGTTCACCTGTTCGGCAATGACGTCGGCCACGGTCCCGTCGCGGGCCACCTTGACCAGCAGCAGCACGTCACCCTGACCGCCAATGCGGTAGACATCCTCGGGGTAGCGCGGTGGCGGCAGGCTCTTCCGGGTCACCGAATCGGTAGCCTTCGGATCATATTCACTGAAGTCGACACTGGTCATGCTGATCTGGTAATTGCCGTCCTCCTGCTCCTTGCCCCGCAGGCGCACCCGCAACGGGGCGTGGGCGGCCACCGGCTTGCCGTCCTGCAGCGTCGGCTCGAACTGCCAGCCGCGGATGGCACCTTCCACGAACGACACGATGCCTGGTGCGAGCATGGCCCGCTGGTCCAGGACCAGCGTGCGGACCGAACCATCGGCCGCCACCTCGATGCTGCCCGACAGCACCATGCTCATCTCGGCAGTGGCGCGCACCGCGCGCGCGTTCTGTGCCGCGGCGTCGGCGGGCAGCAGGGGAGCACCGGCGGCGAACGCCAGGGCCAGGGCAAGGAACAAGGGGGAGCGCATCATTGCCGGATCCATGGTGATGAAGTGAACCCTGAGCGTACCGCAGTCCGAGCGGGACCGGCAGGCGGTCCACCGCGGGCGGTCCACGCCACGCCGTTCAGGCCAGGCGATGGGCCGCCGCGTAGGGCGGCGTATCCGGGTAGTCACCGTCGGCGAAGCGCGCCTGCAGGCCCTGCCACCAAGCGGGGTCGAACAGGTGCCGGTAGTGCTCCCGCACGGCCGCCAGCTCGCTGGCAGGCAGGCCCATGAACGGGCCGAAGCGCTCCGGGAACACATCGCGTGGACCGACATGAAACCAGGGCTCGTCGGCCATGGCATCCTCCGGCGTACGTGGCTGCGGCCAGGCGCGGAACACGCAGTCGCTGACCAGGCACAACTCGTCATAGTCGTAGAACACGGCCCGGCCATGCCGGGATACGCCGAAGTTCTTCGGCAGCATGTCGCCGGGGAAGATGTTGTTGCGCGCCATGTCGGTGATCGCCTGCGCATAGTCCAGTACCGCCGCGCGCACGGCCTCGCCGCCCTGCTCGCGCAGGTACAGGTTCAATGGCCGGAAGCGGCGCTGTACGTAGCACAGGGCCACTTCCACCTCGTCGCCATCCACGCGCACGCTCTGCGCGCACTGCTGCAGCAGCTCTTCCAGCAAGGCCGGTGCGAAACGGTCACGCGGGAAGCGCAGGTGGCGATACGGCTGCGCATCGAGCAGGCGGCCGACGCGGTCGAGGTTGAACACCAGCGCGTACTTCTCTTCCACCTGCTGCCGCGACATCGCCTTGGGCCAGGCGAAGCGGTCGCGGATCAGCTTGAACACCAGCGGATAGCTGGGCAGGGTGAACACCGCCATGACCATGCCCGGCGTGCCCTCGGCATGCACCAGCCGCTCCTGCAGGTGCTCGTTGAAGTGGCGGAAGAAGGTGCGGTAACGCTCGGTCTTGCCCTGCTTGGCACGGCCCAGCACCGTGTAGAGTTCATCGATCGGCTTGCCCGGCAGCAGGCTGCGCAGGAATACCACCGCATCGCCCACCGTTGCGAGGTTGGCCTGGAAGTAGCTGCGCGAGACGCCGAACAGGTGGGCGACGTCGCGACGCCGGGTCAGCACTGCATCGGCACGCAGGCCACGCTCATCGTTGACCAGTGCGATCACGCACGGCGAGAAGCGGTGTTCGCCGAACACCCGGCCGACCAGGTAGGCGCGGCGCTCCCGGTAGAACACGGTGTCGAGCAGCTCGATGCTACGCACCGGCGTATCGCCCCAGTGCGCCAGATCGTCCTGCAGGCGCACGGCGATGGCCGCCGCGCAGCGCAACTGGTGCGCATACGGAATGTCGAAACGGTAGTCGGCCAGCACGCGCTGCAGGGCCTCCACCGGCCGCGTCGGCGAGACGGCATAGGTATGCCGGGCGACCGGATGGGTGATCGCGTCGGATGGCTCGACATCGAAGGCGATGAACTCCAGTGCCGGATCCACGCCACGGATGGAAAACAGGCGCCGCGACAACGTGTTGTAGAAGGTCTTGTACAGTTCGGCGTCGATCAGTCCCCGCAGCAGTGCGCTGTACTGCGCATGCACCTGCAGCCACAGCGCGCGCTCGCCGATCACATCGCCGGCGAGGCGGCGCAGTGCATCCATCTGCTCGGCGATGCACAGGTCATACAACGCGATGCGCTCGACCGCATCCTGGCGCGCGCCCGGCCAGTCGCGCTGCTCGAAGCGCTGCCGTGCACGGGCGGTGATCGCCGCGAAGCGGGCATGGTACTGCTCGAAACCATCGCGGATGGCGCCGGCGATGCGCGGCGCCAGCTCGGCAGCGATGTCAGGCTCGGACATGCAGGGCTCACCCGGAAGGACCGGCTTCACCATACGCGGGCGTGTGCAATGGCGTCGAGTGCGAAGGTAGTGCCGGCCGCTGGCCGGCAGCACCTGGGCCGTCGATGGATCGATGCAGACGCCGGCCAGCGGCCGGTACTACCGGCTCAGATCGCCAGTTCGGCCTCCACGTCCTGCACCTTGCGCCGGGCCAATGCCAGGTTGGACTTGGTACGGTCCAGCACGATGTAGAAGAACAGGCCCTTCTTCTTCGCCACCGGGCGCATGATGTGGTACGCCTTGCCCAGCGAGATCAGGATGTCTTCGATGCTGTCGTTGAGGTTCAGCGACGCGGCGGTCTTCATCTTGGCGCGGATCACTTCGGTGTTGCCGGCGGCAGCCACTTCCATGTCCATGCCGGCACCGGCCTCGCCCAGCAGCATGCCGCTTTCGTAGTCGACCAGCGCCACGGCCTGCGCGCCGTCGATACCCATCAGTGCGTTCAACGATTCATTCAATCCAGCCACGTCGCACCCCTTGTCGAAGTTGGTTCGAGCCCCTCGTTCCCCTGCGGCCGGGCTCACGATCCGCCGAGTTCGGCCAGGATCGCCTGGCCACATTCCCTGCTCTGCCACAGCACCTGGCCGATCACGCTGCGCTGGTCGCAGGCCGCCATCAGCAGCAACGGCGCGCGCCCATCAGCCTGGATCGCCAGCATCAGCACCTTGCCGCCCACGGCTTCCAGCATCAGCGTCTGCAGATCACCCAGCACCAGTTCGCGCCCGACCGCCGCGGCCAGCGCCAGCATCGCGCTGGTCATCGCGGCCAGCCGTTCACCGCGCCCGTCGGCTCCGGCGCTGACCAGGGCGAAGCCATCAACGCTGGCCAGGACCACGGTACGTACCCCTTCGACCCGCTGCTGCAGGTCCTGCAGCAGGGGTTGCAGGCGCTCACGCTGGCCGGCGTCGGGCAATGCCGCCATCTGCCCGTCAGCCATGCGCAGCCACCAGTGCGTGCGCTTCCATTTCGCTCATCAGTACGTCCATCAGCAGCAGTCCCTGTTCCCGGTCACGGGCATCGATGGCCAGCAGCGGCAGCGGCTGGTCGTCCAGGCAGGCTCGGCTGGCCCAGTCATCCAGTGCCGC
The DNA here is from genome assembly GCF_059371235.1 of Stenotrophomonas sp. YJH_SMC_29. Lineage (NCBI taxonomy): Bacteria > Pseudomonadati > Pseudomonadota > Gammaproteobacteria > Lysobacterales > Lysobacteraceae > Stenotrophomonas > Stenotrophomonas sp. YJH_SMC_29. Next base: position 102,728 of record NZ_JCAFUK010000015.1, read on the forward strand.
CTGCGGCGCCTGGTCAAGGTGGGTGACCGCCACCACCAGTGCCAGGGACGATGCAAACGGCTGCAGCACCTGCAGGTAGTCCTCCAGCTCGCTGGCCAGGCCTGCGCGGCGCGCGTCCAGCAGCAGCACCGCGCCGCGCGCACCCTGCAGCAGGATCGGCCACAGGAAGTCGAAGCGCTGCTGGCCGGGCGTTCCGTACAGCCGCAGGCGCTCGCCGTTGGGAAGGTCGATGTCTGCGTAGTCCAGCGCGACGGTGGTGGAGGCCTTGTCGGCACCGAGGCGGTCACTGTTGGCCACGTCGGTATCGATCACTGCGCCCGCAGCGATGCTGCGCACCAGGGTCGACTTGCCGCTGCCCATGCCGCCCAGCACGACCACCTTGTGCTCACGCATTGCGCTCGCTCCCGCGCAGGTGCCGCCACAGGCGGGCAAGCAATCCACTGTCGGCGCGGCTGCCGTCGGTGGCCATCCTCGGCGTCGCCGGGCCAGCCTGCAGCTGCGCGTAGCCGCACAGATAGGCGGCATGGATGAAGTCGCGCACCGCCGCCGCCGGCAGTTCCAGCAGCATCGCGCACTCTTCAACCGTGCACGCACGCTTGAGCAGCAGCGAGCACAGGCGGAAACCATCGTGGTCGTGTCCCAGCACGCGGAAATCCGGCCAGCGCAGCAGCTTCACCGAGGCACCTCGCAGGCGTTCATCCAGTGCCTGCCAATGGCGGCTGCGCTGCGCCCATTGCCACAACAGCGGCCGCAGCGGCTGGCGGGGCCGGTCACTGGCCAGCGCCTGCAGGCGCGCAGGGGTCAGCGCATCCAGCTGCAGGCGCTCGAACGCATCGGCCAGGCGCTCCACCAGCGCACTCGCCGGTTCCTGCAACAGCACCGCCTGGTCGTGCTCCAGATCCATCAGCAGCAAAGGCTCGCCTGCATCGCTCAACAGTGCCTGCCCTTGCCTCAAAGGCAGCCGCTCGCGCAGCAGGCGGGTGATGGCGTGCGCACCATCGGCCAGACGGATCGGTGCAGGTGCGTGCATGGCCAGGGGCTCGGGTGCCAACTGCATGCGGCGCAGCGCGCGGCCGATGGCACCATCGTCGAGTACGTCCTGGTGTCCGTCGCCGTCACGCAGCTGGCCGCCGATGTCCTCGATCCAGCACTGCAGGCGCGGCCGCTGCTGGCGCATGCGCAGCGCCGCGTTGCGCAGCGCCGGGGTATCGCGGATGACCAGGAGGTCGCAGTCGTCCAGGTCCTGGCTGCGGCGGATCTGGCCATCCGGCAGTGCCGAGGCCACGCGCAGCCGTTGCAGCAGCGCCTGCTCGCCCTGGATGTCGGTTCCCACTACCAGCACGCGTGCCATCCGTGTTCCCCGAGTGACCACCTCCCCGGTGGTCTCGCGTCGCCAAGGCTAGGCCATTGCCAACGAAGGCCGTCGTGATCGACTGCTCAGATTGAGCGGGGTTGCAGCGGCGTGCTGATCGGTTCTGCGACGGCCATCGCGGGCAAGTTTCATGCCCCTTTGACGGCCTTCCGACGACCGACGGATGTCACGGTTTTATCGCTCGGGGTCAGATCCCTTTGCAGGGCAAAGGGATCTGACCCCCAAAGCCCAAAAAAGAAACCCGCGCCGAAGCGCGGGGTTCCAGTGTCACCACCGAACGGCGATGGATCAGCCGCGCAACTGCTCCAGCGCGGCATTGAAGGTCGCGCTCGGGCGCATCGCCTTGCTGGCCTTGGCCACGTCCGGACGGTAGTAGCCGCCGATGTCCACGGCCTTGCCCTGCACCGCGATCAGCTCTTCGACGATCTTCTGCTCGTTGTCGGTCAGCGCCTTGGCCAGCGGGACGAAGCGCGCCTTCAGGGCGGCGTCTTCGTCCTGCGCGGCCAGGGCCTGGGCCCAATACAGCGCGATGTAGAAGTGGCTGCCACGGTTGTCGATGCCGCCGAGCTTGCGCGACGGCGACTTGTCGTTGTCCAGGAACTGGCCGTTGGCTTCGTCCAGCGCCTTGGCCAGCACACGAGCAGCGGCGTTGTCGTAGCGGTTGCCCAGGTGTTCCAGCGACGCGGCCAGGGCCAGGAATTCACCCAGCGAATCCCAGCGCAGGTAGTCTTCCTCGACGAACTGCTGCACGTGCTTCGGGGCCGAACCACCGGCGCCGGTCTCGAACAGGCCGCCACCGGCCATCAGCGGCACGATCGACAGCATCTTGGCGCTGGTGCCCAGCTCCATGATCGGGAACAGGTCGGTCAGGTAGTCACGCAGCACGTTGCCGGTCACCGAGATGGTGTCCTCGCCCTTGCGGATGCGGTCCAGCGAGAACGCGGTGGCTTCCACCGGCGGCAGGATGCGGATGTCCAGACCGGCAGTGTCGTGGTCCTTCAGGTACTGCTCGACCTTGGCGATGACCTGCGCGTCGTGGGCACGGGCGGCATCCAGCCAGAACACGGCCGGGGTGCTGCTCAGGCGGGCGCGCTCGACGGCCAGCTTCACCCAGTCCTGGATCGGCGCGTCCTTGGTCTGGCACATGCGCCAGATGTCACCGGCTTCGACGGCATGCTCGAACACCACGGTGCCAGCATCGTCGGTGACCTTGACCACGCCGTCGGCGGTGATCTGGAAGGTCTTATCGTGCGAGCCGTACTCTTCGGCCTTCTGCGCCATCAGGCCGACGTTCGGCACCGAACCCATGGTGGCCGGATCGAAGGCACCGTGCGCCTTGCAGTCGTCGATGACGGCCTGGTACACGCCGGCGTAGCAGCGGTCCGGAATGACGGCCTTGGTGTCCTGCAGCTTGCCTTCGGCATTCCACATCTTGCCGGAGTCGCGGATCATCGCCGGCATCGAGGCGTCGACGATGACGTCGCTCGGCACGTGCAGGTTGGTGATGCCCTTGTCCGAGTTGACCATGGCCAGCGCCGGGCGCTGCGCGTACTCGGCCTTCAGGTCGGCTTCGATGGCGGCGCGGGTAGCCTCCGGCAGCGAAGGCAGGCGTGCGACCAGGTCACCGATGCCGTTGTTGGCATCGAAGCCGGCCTGCTTGATGGCGTCGGCGTGCTTGGCCAGCACATCCTTGTAGAACTCTTCGACGACCACGCCGAACATGATCGGGTCGGAGACCTTCATCATGGTCGCCTTCAGGTGCAGCGAGAACAGCACGCCCTGGGCCTTGGCATCGGCAATCTGCTCGCCGATGAACGTGGCCAGTGCCTTGCGGCTCATCACGGCGGCGTCGACGATCTCGCCGGCCTTGACCGCCGTCTTTTCCTTCAGCACGACGGTGCTGCCGTCGTTGCCGTGGAAGGTGATCTTCAGCGAACCGGCGTTGGCCAGGGTGGCCGACTTCTCGCTGCCGTAGAAATCACCGGCGGCCATGTGCGCGACGTGCGACTTCGAATCGGCCGACCAGGCGCCCATGCGGTGCGGGTGCTTGCGCGCGTAGTTCTTCACCGACAGCGGTGCGCGGCGGTCGGAGTTGCCTTCGCGCAGCACCGGGTTCACCGCGCTGCCCTTGACCTTGTCGTAGCGCGCCTTGTAGTCGCGCTGCTGGTCGTCGGCCGGGGTTTCCGGGTAGTCCGGCAGCGGATAGCCCTGGTCCTGCAGTTCCTTGATGCCCGCCTTCAGCTGCGGCACCGAGGCGGAGATGTTCGGCAGCTTGATGATGTTGGCGTCCGGGGTGGTCGCCAGCTGGCCCAGCTCGGCCAGGTCGTCACTGACCTTCTGCGCGTCGGCCAGCAGTTCCGGGAACTGCGACAGGATGCGGCCGGAGAGCGAGATGTCACGGGTTTCCACCACGATGCCGGCAGTGGCGGTATAGGCGTCAACGATCGGCAGCAGCGACTGGGTGGCCAGGAACGGGGCTTCGTCGGTCAGCGTGTAGAGAATCTTGGACATGGGGGACTTGGACTCTGTAGCAGTGCTCAGGGGAAGGCCGGCGCCAGCGCCGGGCCACGTGCAACCGTGTCGCGCGCGGGGCCGGGCCCCACGCTTTCCCCCGTCGCCGTCAGGGTGGGCGCGCGGCGGGGAAACCCCTGCATTGTCGCGTTTTCAGCCGCGCGGGGCAAAGCCGCGCCATACGCGGCGGTACTGCAACGCAGTGATTCATCGGCTCGGGCTTGCGCCGCCGCATGACATTCCCGGTAGATCCACGCCATGCGCGGGTGAGGCCTGGGCTCGGCGCAATAAAAAAGGACGCAGCCTCGCGGCTGCGTCCATCGTGAGCCCTGCCGGGAGAGAGTCGGCAGGACTTACTTGACCTCGAACTCCTGCGGCGTTCCGGCCGCCTTGCCATCGACCATGACCTCGGCGCGGTACTTGCCGACCGGCCAGCCCTTTGCATTCTTGAACGTGACGTTGGTGGTTTCAGCGCCGCTGGTGTTCAGCGCCGCGTTCTGCTCGCCGGCCACCTGGCCATCCTGGAACGTCAGCTTGGCACCGACGTTGACGTTGTTGGCGGCGCCATCGGTCTTGACCGAGACGATGATGTCGTCCTTCGGCGAGAACAGTGCCGCCGGTGCAACCGACTTGTCTGCGGCTGCGGTCTTGCCGACAGTGACGGCCGATACGCTGACCGCAGCGGCTTCGGCCATCGGCGGCGGCGCGCCGGTCATCGGGGCCGGCGCTGCCGGCTCGGCCGGAGCAGTGGCCGCCGGGGCGGCGGTGCTGTCGGTCGACTCTTCCTTCTTCTTGCAGCCGACCAGGGCAACGCTGCCCAGCAGTGCGGCGATCAGGGCGGTCTGGAGCGGGGTGGTCTTGATCATTCGGGGTTCCTCCCAGGGATTGTCGGACGGCGGTCGATCGCCGGCTTACTTCGGCGGCAGTTTCAGGGTCTGGCCCGGGAAGATCTTGTCCGGGTCGTCAAGCACATCGCGGTTGGCTTCGAAGATCTTCTTCCAGGCATTGGCGTCGCCCAGATGCTGCTTGGCGATCTTCGACAGCGAGTCCCCCTTCTGCACGGTGTAGGTGCCGCCGCTGACAACGTCGGCGGTACTGTCCACCGAGGCGCTGACGCCGGAAAAGTCCGCCTTCGGTGCCTGTTCGGCGGTACTGTCGACGCTGCTGCTGACGCCGGAGAAATCGGCTTTCTTCTCGGTACTCATCCACAACTCCCGTCTGCATGACTACGTGGCTCGCACGGTGCCATGGCGGTTGTTAAATGGGGATGGTGCAGATGTGAAGCCGCCCCCGGGGGCGGCTGAACAATCGGGGGAATGGACGCCCGGTAGTGCCGGCCGCTGGCCGGCTGTGCCAGGGGAATCGGGCCCTGGCCGATTGCCGGCCCGCGGCCGGCACCACCCGTAACCGCCTGCGAACGATGGTAGTGCCGGCCGCTGGCCGGTGCTCGCCGGGCCTGGCCCGGCGCAACGAGCAGCCGCCTGCGGCGGTTACTGCCGCAGCTCGCGGTAGGTCGCGGCCGGGGCGGTGATGCCCGGGCTGGCACGCCAGGGATTGATGTCCAGGCCACCGCGGCGGGTGTAGCGGGCCTCCACTTCCAGCCAGTGCGGCTGGCAGCGCGCGGACACCTCGCTGAAGATCCGCTCGACGCACTGCTCGTGGAACTCGGCGTGCTCGCGATAGCTGACCAGATAGCGCAGCAGGCCGGCGCGGTCGATCTTCGGCCCACGGTAACGCAGGCTGACCGTGGCCCAGTCCGGCTGGCCGGTGACCGGGCAGTTGGACTTCAGCAGCGCCGAAACCAGGGTCTCCTCCACCACCTCGCCCGCATCGGCGGCAAGGAAGTCGGCCTGCGGCGGGCCGTAGCAGTCGATCTCCACGTCCAGCCCGTCGATGGATTCACCGAGCGGCGTCTCCCGCAGGCCCGGCAGGCCGAACTCGACCTGGACGGGCGCACCGGCACAGGCCGACAGATCCGCAACGATGCGCGAGCGCAGCGCCTCGGCGCTGTCGATGCGGGTGCTGTTGAGGGAGTTCAGGTACAGCTTGAACGACTTCGACTCGATCAACCGCGGCGAGGTGCAGGGCACCTGGACGGTGGCCACGGCCACCTGCGGCTTGCCGCGCGGGTCGAGCCAGCTCAGTTCGAATGCATGCCAGCGGTCGTGGCCGACGAACGGCAGCGCGGCATCATCGAGGCCGATCTCGGCACGGGCGCCACTGCGCGGGATGGGAAACAGCAGGCCGGGGTCGTACTGCGACGGGTAACTGACCTCGCGACCGAGGCTGGAATCCTGGGGGGTGTTCATGGGCGCCATTGTATCGCGCGAGGGCGGGCCTTCGGCCGGGCCGGCCAACGGCGGAGCCCCTCCGTGGTGGTTGTGTTGGATGGTCGCGAAAGGCGGTCTATCGGCTTGGCCGGGTGGGCAGGCGGGCCGGGGGACGCCGTAAACCCATCCCTGGGGGCTTGGCCGCGGCATCCATGCCGCGGACACCCCCGCCCCGCCTACCCACCCGCCCCCTGACAGTTCCCTGCGCGCGGCCACCACCACGGGAAAGATCAGGAAAATCAAAATCAGAAGCCGATCCTTCAGACGTTCATGACGTCCGCCGTGCCGCCCAACGGTCGGCACCCACCAACAGCAGCGGGCACCGACAGCCGCGGGAAACTGTCGAAGGCGGGGTGGGTCCGGTTGAGGGGGGTGTCCGCGGCATGGGCGCGAGGCATGCCTCGGGCGGGTTGGGCAGGACGCCCAACCAAGGCCTTGCCGTGTGCGCAGGACAGCGCACACGAGCACGCCGCGGCCAAGCCCCCAGGGGTGAGGGCGCTTTGCTTGCGAAGCACTGCTTCGCAAGCGCCCGAACGCACAGCCGCCAGCGGCTGGGCCGGTCTGGGGGTTTACGGCGTCCCCCTCAACCGGACCCACCCCGCCATCCCACGGAATGCCCGCTTTTGACGTTGACGTTACCGTTGATTCAAGCCGGTGCAGGGCTGCAAGCCCTGCGGAAACCCTCACCCCGCCGGGGTGTCGGCACCGTGCAGGTAATCCAGGCTCACCTGCAGCAGCGCCCTCAGCCCGACGTCCAGCGCCTTCTCATCCAGCAGGAATTTCGGCGAATGGTTGGCCGGCGCCGTCGCCGGATCGATACCCACGCTGGTGGACCCGACGAAGAAGAACATCCCCGGCACTTCCTTCGCGTACAGCGAGAAATCCTCCGCGCCCATCTGCAGCGGCGGCTCGTACACATTGTCCTTGCCCACCACCGCCTGCAGGCTCGGCAGCATCTTCGCGGTCAGCGCCGGGTCGTTCACCGTGGCCGGGTTGCCCTCCGATTCATAGATGTCGGTCACCGCCTTGGCGCCATGCGCGGCCGCCGTGTGTTCGGCCACGTTGCGCAGGTCGGCGAAGATCTGCTGGCGCATGCCTTCGTCGAAGGTGCGGATGGTGCCGACCATCTCCACTTCATCGGGAATGATGTTGTAGCGGATGCCGCCGTTGATCGCGCCGAAGGTCAGCACGGCCGGCTGCTTGGACAGGTTGGCGCGGCGGCTGACGATGGTCTGCGCGGTCCCCACCAGGTCGGCGGTGGCGACGATCGGATCAACACCGTTCCACGGCGCCGAGCCGTGCGTCTGGCGGCCGATCACCTTGATGCCGAAACGGTCCGAGGCCGCCATCAACGGGCCGCCGCGCACGGCGATCTGCCCCGCCTGCACGCTGGAGAACACGTGCAGGCCGAACACCGCCTCCGGCCTGAAATCGGCAAACAGGCCTTCCTTCAGCATGAGTGCGGCGCCACCCTCTTCCGGCGGCGGGGCCCCCTCTTCGGCCGGCTGGAAGATCAGCATCACCTGGCCCGGCAGGTCCTTCTTCATCGACACCAGCGCTTCGGCCACGCCGAGCAGGGTGGCGGTATGCGCATCATGGCCGCAGGCATGCATCACGCCCACGGTCTGCCCGCGGTACTGGTCGGTCGCCTTGGAGGCGAACGGCAGGCCGGTCTGCTCGGTCACTGGCAAGGCGTCCATGTCCGCGCGCAACGCGATCTTCGGGCCGGGCTTGCCGCCTTCGATGATCGCCACCACGCCGTGGTGGGCAATGCCGGTCTTCGGCTTCAGGCCCATCGCACGCAGGCGCTTGGCCACCTCGGCCGAGGTGCGCGCCTCGCGGTTGGACAACTCCGGATGCTGGTGGAAATCGCGGCGCCATTCGACCACCTTGGCCTGCAGCCGCTGCGCGGCGGCGGTCACTTCCGGGCGCTGCCCGTCCTGGGCGTGGGCAAGGGCCGGCAGGGCCAGCAGCAGGGCGGACAGCAGCAGCGAACGGCGCATCACAATCTCCACGGCAGGGGGTTCCAGCTGAATGTAGGGCAACACTGCCGCCACGGGAACCTCCGCGGCCGGATCCGGTCTTAGCGCCCGTCCCATCCGTCATGCAGGAAACGTGATGTGGCACAGGTATGCTTTGCGCATTGCCCGCCGGGCTCCGCCCGGTCCAGCCCTCTTGGAGTCCTCGTAATGTCACGTGTTTGGAAGATCGTGCTGCTGGTCGTGGCAGTGCTGGTGCTGGCCGTGGTCGGCCTGCGCGTCATCGGCGGCGGCAAGGACAAGGCTGGAAAACCCGCTGCGGGCGCGCGCCAGGGCGGCGAAGACCCGGATGCCGGCCCGGTGCCGGTGACCGTGGTCGATGCCACGCGCCAGGACGTGCCGGTGTATGCCAGCGCGCTGGGCACGGTGACTGCGATGAACACCGTGACCGTCAGCCCGCAGGTCGGCGGCCAGCTGATGAGCCTGAATTTCCGCGAAGGGCAGGAAGTGAAGCAGGGCGACGTGCTGGCGGTGATCGATCCGCGCACCGCCCAGGCCAGCTACGACCAGGCCGCTGCGGCCAAGCGCCAGAACGAGGCGCTGCTGGCCACCGCGCGCTCCAACTACCAGCGCTCGAACGCACCGGAATATCGCCAGTACGTCGCCAAGACCGATCTGGATACACAACGAAACCAAGTGGCACAGTACGAAAGCGCGGTGGCGGCCAACGAGGCCAGCATGCGCTCGGCGCAGGTGCAGCTGCAGTACACCAAGGTCACCGCACCGATCTCCGGCATCGCCGGCATCCGGGCGGTCGATGCCGGCAACGTGGTCAACGCCGGCACCGCACTTGTCACGCTGACCCAGATCCACCCGATCCACGTGCTGTTCAACCTGCCCGAACGCCAACTCGGCGACGTGCGCCAGGCACAGGCCGCCGGCACGGTGCCAGTGGCCGCACTGGACCGCGCCGATTCGCACGTGCTGTCCGGCGACGGCAAGCTCGATGTGGTCGACAACCTGATCAGCGCGGACAGCGGCACGTTCAAGGCGCGTGCCGTGTTCGACAATGCCGACAACGGCCTGTGGCCGGGGCAGTTCGTCAACGTGCGCATGCAGCTGCGCACGATCGCCAGCGGCGTGGTCATTCCTACCCAGGCGGTACTGCGGGGTCCGGACGGCGAGTACGTCTATGTCGTGCAGGGCGACAACACGGTGAAGATGCAGACCGTGCGCAGCGGCGTGGAAGTGGGCGACAGCCAGGTGCAGATCGCCGAAGGCCTGAAGGGCGGCGAGCGGGTGGTCAGTGAGGGCCAGTTCCGCCTGAAGCCGGGCAGCAAGGTCACCGCGCTGAAGCCGGGCGAGACCCCGGCCGCACCGACCGAGGCCGAACTGAAGGCGGCCGAACAGAAGAACGCGGGCGGCGGTGGCCGTCGCGGTGGTGGCCCGCGCTGAGCGCAGGCCACTGATCTCCCTCGCGCCGGCAGACCCGCCGGCGCCGACATTGAAGTGCCAGCAAGGATCAGTCCGTGGGCTTTTCGACGATCTTCATCCGCCGCCCGATCGCCACCTCGCTGTTGATGGCGGGCCTGTTGCTGCTGGGCATCCTGGGTTACCGCAAGCTGCCGGTGTCGGCGCTGCCGGAAATCGATGCACCCAGCCTGGTGGTCACCACCCAGTACCCCGGTGCCAATGCCACCACCATGGCTTCGCTGGTCACCACCCCGCTGGAGCGCCAGTTCGGGCAGATCTCCGGGCTGGAGCTGATGACCTCCGACTCGTCGGCCGGCTTGTCCACGATCATCCTGCAGTTCTCGATGGACCGCGACATCGACATCGCCGCGCAGGACGTGCAGGCGGCGATCCGCCAGGCCACCCTGCCCTCGTCGCTGCCCTACCAGCCGGTCTACAACCGGGTGAACCCGGCCGACGCGGCCATCGTCACCCTGAAACTGACCTCTGACACGCGCCCGCTGCGCGACGTCAACAATTACGCCGACTCCATCCTGGCCCAGCGCCTGTCGCAGGTGCAGGGCGTGGGCCTGGTGTCGATTGCCGGCAACGTACGCCCGGCCGTGCGCATCCAGGTCAACCCGGCGCAGCTGTCGAACATGGGCCTGACCCTGGAGCAGCTGCGCAGTGCGCTGACCCAGGCCAACGTCAATGCGCCGAAGGGTTCGTTGAACGGCAAGACCCAGTCCTACAGCATCGGCACCAACGACCAGCTGGCCAGCGCCGCCGAATACCGCGACACCATCATCAGCTACAAGAACGGCCGCCCGGTACGGCTGTCGGACGTGGCCGAGGTGGTGGATGGCGTGGAGAACGACCAGCTCGCCGCCTGGGCCGATGGCAAGCCGGCGGTGCTGCTGGAAGTGCGGCGCCAGCCCGGTGCCAACATCGTGCAGACCGTCGAGCGCATCCGCGCGATCCTGCCTCAACTGCAGGGCGTGCTGCCGGCAGACGTGCACCTGGAGATCTTCAACGACCGTACCGAGACCATCCGCGCCTCGGTGCATGAAGTGCAGTTCACCCTGATCCTCACCATCGGCCTGGTGGTGGCGGTGATCTTCGTGTTCCTGCGCCGGCTGTGGGCCACCATCATCCCCTCGGTGGCGGTGCCGCTGTCGCTGGCCGGCACCTTTGCGGTGATGGCGTTCGCCGGCATGTCGCTGGACAACCTTTCACTGATGGCGCTGGTGGTGGCCACCGGCTTCGTGGTCGACGATGCGATCGTGATGATCGAGAACATCGTGCGCTACATCGAGCAAGGCAAGAGCGGCAAGGAAGCGGCCGAGATCGGTGCGCGCCAGATCGGCTTCACCGTGCTGTCGCTGACCGTCTCGCTGGTCGCCGTGTTCCTGCCGCTGCTGCTGATGCCCGGCGTCACCGGCCGCCTGTTCCATGAGTTCGCCTGGGTGCTGAGCATCGCGGTGGTGCTGTCGATGCTGATCTCGCTGACGCTCACCCCGATGATGTGCGCCTACCTGCTCAAGCCCGACGCCCTGCCCGAAGGCGAGGACGCGCATGAGCGTGCAGCCGCGGCCGGCAAGCAGAACCTGTGGACGCGCACCGTCGGCCTGTACGAGCACAGCCTGGACTGGGTGCTGGGCCACCAGCGCCTGACCCTGGCCGTGGCCGGCGGCGCGCTGGTGCTGACCGTGCTTCTGTATGTGCTGATTCCCAAGGGCCTGCTGCCCGAACAGGACACCGGCCTGATCACCGGCGTGGTGCAGGCCGACCAGAACATCGCCTTCCCGCAGATGGAACAGCGCACCCGGCAGGTCGCCGAAGCGCTGCGCCAGGATCCGGACGTGACCGGCGTGTCGGCGTTCATCGGTGCCGGCAGCATGAACCCCACGCTCAACCAGGGCCAGCTGTCGATCGTGCTGAAGGAGCGCAGCCAGCGCGACGGCCTGGAGCAGATCCTGCCCCGCCTGCAGAAGGCGGTGGCCGGGATCCCGGGCGTGGCGCTGTACCTGAAGCCGGTGCAGGACGTGACCCTGGATACCCGCGTGGCCGCCACCGAGTACCAGTACTCGCTGTCGGACGTGGATTCGGCAACGGTGGCCACCCAGGCCACGCGCCTGACCGAAGCGCTGCGCAAGCGCCCGGAACTGGCTGACGTCGACAACAACCTGTCCAACCAGGGCCGCGCCCTGGAGCTGAACATCGACCGCGACAAGGCCAGCGTGCTGGGCGTGCCGATGCAGACCATCGACGACACGCTCTACGATGCGTTCGGCCAGCGCCAGATTTCCACCATCTTCACCGAGCTCAACCAGTATCGCGTGGTGCTGGAAGTGGCGCCGGAGTTCCGCACCAGCACCGCGTTGATGGAGCAGCTGGCGGTGGCCTCCAACGGCGCCGGCGCGCTGACCGGCACCAACGCCACCAGCTTCGGCCAGGTCACTTCGTCCAACTCGTCGACCGCCACCGGCATCGGCGCGCAGAACACCGGCATCACCGTCGGCGCCGGCAACATCATCCCGTTGTCTGCGCTGGCCGAAGGCAAGGTCAGCAGTGCGCCGCTGGTGGTCAGCCACCAGCAACAGCTGCCGGCGGTGACCGTGTCGTTCAACGTGGCACCGGGCTATTCGCTGTCCGAAGCGGTGCGGGCGATCCAGGAAACCAAGGACAGCCTGGACATGCCCACCCACCTGCATGCCGAGTTCATCGGCAAGGCCGCCGAGTTCACCGGCAGCCAGACCGACGTGGTGTGGCTGCTGCTGGCCTCGCTGGTGGTGATCTACATCGTGCTGGGCGTGCTGTACGAGAGCTACATCCACCCGATCACGATCATCTCCACGCTGCCGCCGGCCGGTGTCGGCGCGCTGCTGGCGCTGATGGTGTGCGGCCTGAGCCTGTCGGTGGATGGCATCGTCGGCATCGTGCTGCTGATCGGCATCGTCAAGAAGAACGGCATCATGATGGTGGACTTCGCGATCGAGGCGCGTCGCGCCGGCGCCAACGCGCACGAAGCGATCCGCCGTGCCTGCCTGCTGCGCTTCCGCCCGATCATGATGACCACCGCCGCGGCCATGCTCGGCGCGCTGCCGCTGGCACTGGGCACCGGCATCGGCTCGGAGCTGCGCCGCCCGCTGGGCATCGCCATCGTCGGTGGCCTGCTGCTGTCGCAGCTGGTGACCCTGTACACCACCCCGGTGATCTACCTGTACATGGAGCGTTTCTCCGAGTGGCTGGCGCGCCGCCGCGAACAGCGCGCCCTGCGCGACGGGTCGCTGCAGGAGCCGCAGGCATGATCCACGCCCCGCTGCTGCGGGGGGCCGCGCGATGAACCTGTCCGGCCCCTTCATCCGCCGCCCGATCGGCACCGCGCTGCTGGCCATCGGCCTGTTCATGGTCGGCCTGATCTGCTACCTGCGCCTGGGCGTGTCGGCATTGCCGAACATCGAGATCCCGGTGATCTTCGTGCATGCCAGCCAGTCCGGCGCCGATGCGGCGACCATGGCGTCCACGGTCACCGCGCCGCTGGAACGCCACCTCGGCCAGCTGCCGGGCATCGACCGCATGCGCTCGTCGAGCTCGGAAGGCAGCTCGCTGGTGTTCATGATCTTCCAGAGCGGCCACAACATCGACTCGGCCGCGCTGGACGTGCAGACGGCGATCAACTCGGCCCAGGCCGACCTGCCCTCGGGCATGGGGTCGCCGATGTACCAGAAGGCGAACCCGAACGATGACCCGGTGATCGCCATCGCGTTGACCTCGCAGACGCAGTCGGCCGATGAGCTGTACAACGTCGCCGATTCGCTGCTGGCGCAGCGCATCCGCCAGATCAGTGGCGTCGCCTCGGTCGACATCGCCGGCGCGTCGACGCCAGCGGTGCGCGTGGACGTCAACCTGCGCCTGATGAACGCGCTGGGTCTGACCGCCGATGACCTGCGCAATGCGGTGCGTGCGGCCAACGTGACCTCGCCCACCGGCTTCCTCAGCGACGGCAACACCACCACCGCGATCATCGCCAACGATTCGGTGGCGCGTGCGGCCGACTTCGCCGACCTGGTGGTCAAGACCCAGGGCGATGGCCGGGTGATCCGCCTCAAGGACGTCGCCAACGTCTACGACGGCCAGCAGGATGCCTACCAGGCTGCGTGGTTCGACCACAAACCGGCGGTGGTGATGTACGTGTTCACCCGTGCCGGCGCCAACATCGTGGAGACCGTGGACCGGGTCAAGGCGCAGATCCCGACCCTGCGCGACTACCTGCAGCCAGGTACCACGATGACGCCGTACTTCGACCGTACGCCGACCATCCGTTCGTCGCTGCATGAAGTGCAGATCACCCTGCTGATCAGCCTGGCGATGGTGGTGCTGACGATGGCGCTGTTCCTGCGCCGGCTGGCACCGACGCTGATCGCCGCGGTGACCGTGCCGCTGTCGCTGGCCGGTGCCGCGCTGGTGATGTACGTGATGGGCTTCACCCTGAACAACCTGAGCCTGCTGGCGCTGGTGATCGCGATCGGCTTCGTGGTCGACGATGCGATCGTGGTGATCGAGAACATCATGCGCCATCTCGACGAGGGCATGCCGCGCATGCAGGCGGCGTTGACCGGTGCGCGCGAGATCGGCTTCACCATCGTCTCGATCACCGCCTCGCTGGTGGCGGTGTTCATTCCGCTGCTGTTCGCCAGCGGCATGATGGGTGCGTTCTTCCGCGAGTTCACCGTCACCCTGGTGGCAGCCATCGTGGTCTCGATGATTGTCTCGCTGACGTTGACCCCGGCGCTGTGCAGCCGCTTCCTCAGTGCGCACGACCACAGCGCGCCGCCGTCGCGTTTCGGCCGCTGGCTGGACGCCGGCCACGAGCGCATGCTGCGCATCTACACCGTGTTCCTGGACTTCTCGCTGCGCCACGCGCTGCTGTTGTCGCTGACCCCGCTGATCCTGATCGGCGTCACCGTGTTCCTGTTCGGCGCAGTGAAGAAGGGCGCGTTCCCGCCGCAGGACACCGGCCTGATCTGGGGCCGTGCCAACTCCAGTGCCACGGTGTCCTTCGAGGACATGGTTGCCCGCCAGCGCCGCATCACCGACATGCTGATGGCCGACCCGGCGGTGAAAACGGTGGGCGTGCGCCTGGGCAGTGGCCGCCAGGGCTCCAGCGCGCAGTTCAACATCGAGCTGAAATCGCGCAAGGAGGGCCGCCGTGAAACCACCGCGCATGCCCTGGCACGGCTGAGTGCGAAGGCCGACCGCTACCCCGACCTGCAGCTGCGCCTGCGCGCGATCCAGGACCTGCCCAGCAACGACGGCGGCGGCGCCAGCCAGGGTGCGCAGTACCGCATTTCCCTGCAGGGCAACGACCTGGCCGCACTGCAGGAATGGCTGCCCAAACTGCAGGCGGAACTGAAGAAGAACCCGAAGCTGCGCGACGTCGGCACCGACGTGGACAATGCCGGCCTGCGCCAGAACATCCAGATCGATCGCGCCAAGGCCGCACGCCTGGGCATCACCGTGGGTGCCATTGACGGTGCGCTGTACGGCGCGTTCGGCCAGCGGCAGATCTCCACCATCTATTCGGACATCAACCAGTACAGCGTGGTGGTCAATGCGCTGCCCTCGCAGACCGCCACGCCGGCGGCGCTGGATGAGGTGTACGTGCGCGCGCGCAACGGCGACATGGTGCCGATCACCGCGGTGGCCACCCAGATGCCCGGGCTGGCACCGTCGCAGATCACCCACGAGAACCAGTACACGACGATGGACCTGAGCTACAACCTGGCTCCCAACGTGAGCATGGGTGAGGCCAAGGCGATCATCGATGCCACCGTGGCCGGCATGCGCATGCCCGGTGACATCCGCCTGGCCGACGACGCCGGCTTCGGTTTCAACTCCGATCCCAGCGACATGCTGATCCTGGTACTGGCCGCGATCCTGACCGTGTACCTGGTGCTGGGCATGCTCTACGAGAGCCTGATCCACCCGGTCACCATCCTGTCCACGTTGCCTGCGGCCGGCGTCGGCGCGCTGCTGGCGCTGTTCGGCACCAACACCGAGCTGTCGGTAATCTCGATGATCGCGCTGGTGCTGCTGATCGGCATCGTCAAGAAGAACGCGATCATGATGATCGACTTCGCCCTGGTGGCGCAGCGCGAGCATGGGCTGGCGCCGCGCGACGCTGCACGCGAAGCCAGCATCGTCCGCTTCCGCCCGATCATGATGACCACGATGGTCGCGATCCTCGCCGCCGTGCCGCTGGCGATCGGCCTGGGCGAAGGATCCGAACTGCGCCGCCCGCTGGGCATCGCGATGATCGGCGGCCTGCTGTTCTCGCAGAGCCTGACCCTGCTCAGCACGCCGGCGCTGTACGTGATCTTCTCGTGCCTGGCCGAGCGCTGGCGCGCCCGTCGCGCACGCAAGCGCGAAGCGAAGCTGCTCAAGCGCGCGCAACGCGCATAGCTCTGGTAGCGCCGGCCGCTGGCCGGCTTTGCCGATGCGCCGTGCGGCCAAGCTGCCGGCCAGCGGCCGGCACTACCGTGGGTGCGGACCGTTGGCGCGCACGTCGCGTGCGCAGGCGCGCGCAACGCACATCGCTCTGGTAGA
>NZ_JCAFUK010000016.1:0-112910 GCF_059371235.1 Stenotrophomonas sp. YJH_SMC_29
CGGCCCGAGCGACTCGGCCAGCTCCACGGCTTGGTGCTTGAACTCATCGGTGTAGCTACGACGGGTGATACGGGACATAAGGGACCTCCAAGTGCGATCAAAGTATCGCTTCTTGGCGTCCGCTGACGGGGGGCCAGATCAATCCGCGCCATGGATGGCGCGGCTAAGCCTCCAGGGACGGATTCACGGCGTCCCCGCCAATCCCACCCGCCCGGCCCACCCTCAGGAAACCCGCTTTCAGCGCCCCACCCAAACCCACCACGGAGGGGCTCCGCCGTTCGCCGATCTCCGCCGAAGGCGCGCTTCTGCGCTGCAACATGCCCATGCGCAATCCTGCGCGATCATGGACACCCGCCCCCGCCAGGACCGTGCCATGCAGCAGTACCTGCTTCTGATCTATATCGAGCCTGCCCTGCTGCAGGCGCTGCCCACCGAAGAATTCAACGCGCTGATGCGCGACTGCCTGGCGCACGCCGACCAGCTGCAGGCCGAAGGCACGCTGCTGGCCGCCCAGAAGCTGCAGCCGGTCGATACCGCACAGACCCTGCGCGTGCGCGATGGACACAGCCGCGTGCTCGATGGCCCGTTCGCCGAAACCCGCGAGCTGCTGGCCGGCTTCAACCTGATCGTCGCGCGCGACCGCGACGAAGCCATGCGCATCGCCCGCGACTTCCCGTGGGCACGCTTCGGCAGCATCGAGGTGCGGCCGCTGGAAGACATGGACGCCGAGCGCGAACGCTGCGGCGCCCCGGCTGCGGCTATGGCAGCAGCCGCACCCTGATCTCGCGCGGGCCGATGCCTTCGTTGCCGCTGTAGTCGCGCACGCTGGCGCGCACGATGTACTCGCCCGGCGGCAGCGCCGCCGGCTGCCAGCGCCCGGTTTCCATCAGGCCGTCGCGCACGGTGTTGGTGGCCAGGTAGCGGAACCGGGTCACCGCGCTGCCGTGCACGGTGATGCCACTGTCGGGGGCGTAGGCCACCCGCACCGCTTCCTTCTGCGGCGGCATGCGGTTGAACACGATGTTCCAGCGTGGCTGTTCATAGCCCTGCAGCGCCCGGCCACCGGCGTCCAGGATCTGGTAGCCCACCTGGTACATGCCCAGGCGGCGGCGCGGCAGGTTGTTGTCGACCTGGTCCCAGGCCTCGACCACGATCTGCACGCCGCGGCCCTGGCGCGCCACCATCACCACGCCATCGCTGCCGGCGGCCATCGGCTGGTCGTTGTCGTCCAGCAGGGCCACATCGGTGATGCGCGGTGCGAAGTGGTCGGCGTAGCCCTGGAAGCCCAGCGCCACCGCGTTGGTCTCGAAGCCACCGGTACCCACCGCCAGGTGCACGTGCGCCTGGTTGTTGATGCTGCCCAGGCGATCACCGACGTGGATGCGCATGCCGCGGCGCACGCGCATCCGCTCCAGTTTGCCCTGCTCGTCGTACAGCGCCTGCCAGCGCGCGTCATAGGGTTCATCGCGCGGAGTGCGGCCGACCCGCATGTGGATGTACTTGAGGCGATCCACGGCCAGGCCCTCGGCCTGCTCGCCCAGGTTCCAGGCCGCCACCGGGCTGCTGATCTTGCCATCGGCGATCGCCAGCACGGTCTGGCCGACATCGCCACGCACATCGAAGCCGCCATGCAGATGGTGGCGGCTCTCACCGGTGAAGTTGCCACGCACCTCGCCCAGCGTGCCGACCACTTCGTGCCAGCCGTCCTGCGGTGCCAGCGGCCAACGGCCCCCGGTCTCCGGCAGCGCGGCATCGGCAGCCGGGCCGACCAGTGCCGGCGCCGGCAGGTCGCCGACCGGCAGCGGGCGAAGGCGATGCAGGCGATAGCTGGCGGCGTCGGCCACCAGCACGCTGCCATCGGCATCCATGGCCAGCCCGCTGGGGCGGGCCAGCCGCGGCAAGCGGCCATTGCCGACCAGGGCGATCTGATGGCCCTGCGGCGTCACCTGCACGATGCGGCCATCGAGGTCACCCACGTACAGCACGCCGTCGTGCGTGGTGGCCAGCGACAGCGGCCCATTGATCACGCCGCCGGCGGCGACCACGGTGCTGACCGTGCCGTCGACGCCTACGCGGCGCACCGCATTGTTGAACAGGTCGGCCACCAGCAACGCGCCCTGCGCGTCGAAGGCCAGCGCCACCGGCGTGTCGAAGCGCGCGGCGGCGCCCGCGCCATCGGCAAAGCCCGGCCGGTCACCCCCGGCCAGGGTACGCACGCTGCCATCGGTACCGATCACCCGGATGCGGTCGTTGAACGTATCGGCCACGTAGACCTGCCCCTGTGCGTCCACCGCGATGCCCATCGGCGCATCGAAGCGGGCCTGCGCCGCAGGGCCATCGGCAACGCCCTGCTCGCCACCGGCCAGGGTGGTCACCAGGCCATCGGCACCGATGCGGCGGATCGCATGGTTGCCCGTGTCGGCCACGTACAGGTTGCCCTGCGCGTCAGCGGCGATGCCCGAGGGCGTATTGAAGCTGGCCTGCAGCGCTGGGCCATCAACGCGGCCCTCGCCCTGCCCGGCCACCGTTTCAACACGGCCATCGGGCAGGCGGCGGCGGATCCGGTTGTTGTCCCCGGCATCGGTGAAGTAGACGCTGCCATCGGCGGTGCGCAGCAGTGCATACGGGTCGGCGAAGCGGGCCTGTGCAGACGCACCATCGCGGTCACCCGGGTGGCCATCGCCGGCCAGCGGCTCGATCTGCGCGGTCCAGGCCAACGGCGTGGGCGCCGGGCCCGTGGGGCCGGCCAGCGTATTCAGCGGTGTATCCCACCACGTTGCAGCCAAGCCCACCGCTGTTGCCAATGCCACCCCTGCCGCCATCCATTGCCACCGTGCCATCGCGTTGCGCCGCCTCTGCCTGCTGTTTGAAGAGGCACCGACAATAGACGCTGCGCAGGCGTTCCGCCACGAACGATCCTGCGCCTGAACGCCAGAATTCGCTTTCCCGCGCTTGTCCTCGCTGGCGGCAGCAGGTTCAATGCGGTTCCCACGGATGGAGATCCTCCATGCCCCGCCTTCTCCCGCTCACCGCCCTGCTGCTGGCCGCATTGGCCAGCGCGCCCGCCGCCGCCTCGATCACGGTGGTCCCGCAGAAGCCATCGGCCACCGCCGATGCCGTACACGCGGCGTACGCCACACGCTGGGATGAAGCGATCCAGCAGGCACGCAGTGGCAATACGCTCGGCGCGCTGATCAGCATGGAGCGGCTGATGGAGGATCCGCTGCTGGACGACTTCGATGCCGAGCATCGCGGCCGCGCCGCGCAGGTCGCCGGCTGGACCGCACTGATGCAGAAGAAGCCGGCGCTGGCCCGCCGTTACCTGCAGCGGGCGCAGGAGGCGTTGCCGGAAGATGCGCAGGTCCTGCTCACCCAGGTGTCGGTGGAGCTGTCGGACAACCAGCCGGCTGCAGCGACGACGTTCCTGGTGAAGGCGCTGAAGCATGCCGAGGCACCGCTGCCGGTCGATCACCATGCCATCAACTACCTGCAATACCGCCTGCGTGACCAGCCGCAGCAGCGCATGGACCTGCTGCAGGCACTGTTCGACAACGGCTGGAAGAGCGGCGGCCTGGAGCCGACCGGGCTGTGGCTGGCGCTGGCCACGCTGCAGGCCGACCACGGCCGCGGCGACAGTGTTGCAGCCACGCTGGCACGCATCGACAGCCCGGCCGAGATCATCCGCCTGCGCAGCGACAAGCGCTTCGACCGCTACGTCGATCGCGGCGATGCGCGTTTCGATCCGGTGCAGGCGGCGCAGCGGCACCTTGATGAACTGCGTGTCTCCGGCCTGCTCGACCGCGCACTGGACGCGCGCATGGCCGAGTTCGGCACCACCCTGCTGATGCTGGACCGCAATGAGGAAGTGCTGTCGCTGACCGACGGCATGGCCCGCGCCGCGAACGACGGTGAGTCGCCGGCGGCGGCGGAAGCGGAATGGGTGGCCTGGTTGCTCAACAGCCGGCTCACCGCGCTGCGCCGGTTGGGCCGCACGGACGAGGCACTGGCCACGGCCAGGCAGGCCGCCCGCATCGGCGCGCTCGGCCCCGATGGCATCGAGCACCAGATGAATGTCGGCTTCGTGCTCAGTTCGATGGGACGCATGCAGGATGCTGCGCAGGCAGTGAATGACATGCCAGGCCTCGCCGGCTACGGCAAGGCCGCGCAGGCGCTGCTGCAGTTCGCCGCCGCCCGCGAGCGCGGCGACGCCGCGGCGCGCGACGCGGCGCGCGCGGTGATCCTGGCCCAGCGCAATGACGCACGCCTGTTCCATCGTGAAATGCTGCTGGAGGAAGGCGACCTGGACGGGGCCGCCGCCGTCCTGATCGAACAGCTGCGTTCGCCGGTTGAACGCGGTGAAACCCTGGCCAGCCTGCAGGACATGCGCACCTATGCATCATGGCCGGGCGACGTGCGCATCGATGCCGCATGGCGTGCACTCAAGCAGCGTGCCGACGTGCAGGCCGAGGTGGCACGCGTCGGCCGCATCGAGCGCTACGATCTGGTCAGCACCTCCACCTCGCGCTGAGCCGATTGCCTGTAGCGCCGAGCCCACGCTCGGCTGCTTCATCCGGAGCCGAGCGTGCGCTCGGCCCCACACCTCCCGCTAGCGCGCCGGCACCTCGCTGCGGATGCCCATGGCTTCGCGGTAGCGTGCGTACAGCGCCATCACCTTGTCCACGTAGGCCAGGGTTTCGGCGTAGGGCGGCACGCCCTTGTAGCGGGTGACTGCACCGATGCCGGCGTTGTAGGCGGCCGCCGCCAACGGACGGTCGCCGTTGTAGCGGCGCAGCAGCGCGCGCATGTAGCGCGCGCCGCCCTCGATCGACTGCTGTGGCGAGAACGGATCGCGCACCCCGTACTCCTGCGCGGTATCGGGCATCAGCTGCATCACCCCCTGTGCGCCCTTGCTGGAAACCGCCAGCGGATCGAAATTGCTTTCGGCATGGGCGATCGCGCGCAGCCAGGCGTCATCGACGCCGGTCGCCTTGGCCGCCGCCTTGAACTGCCGCGCATGCTGCGCCAGCTGCGGCTTGCCGACCTTGCCCAGCCCTTCATGCGCCGGCTCGCCCGGCGGCGTGGCCACGGTGAACTTCAGGAACACCCGCGAGCCGGGCAGGTTGCGCGTGGAGTAGACCAGCGCCCCGTCCTGTTCGCGCTCGTACAGCACGCCGCTGAACACGCCCATGTTGCCCCACAGGTTGGGGGTCTGGACGGCGTTGTCGTCGATCTCCTTCGGCGTGCACCGCGATCCCGGCTCCGGCGCGGTGGCCAGGCTGACGGTGTTGCCCTGCACGCAGCGGTAGACGGTGCGCGCGGCGGCTGGCCCGGGCCACAGGCTGGGCAGCAGCAACAGCGCGAGCAGGAGCGGGCGACGGGACATGGCGGCCGGATGATCCGGCCGTGCCCGCTAATGTTGGGTGAATGGGGGCCGGCAGGGCTGCGCCCTGCACCTGCGGTAGTGCCGGCCGCTGGCCGGCAACCTCAACAGCAACAGCCGATTTCCTGCGTGGAGGCGGGGTCGGTCCCGCGACCTGCCGGGGTCAGATCCCGTTGCCGGGCAACGGGCTCTGACCCCACTTCGGATCACTTCGCGGTCCTCCGCCGCAGCCAGTACCCCACGCCCAGCAGCACGAACCACACCGGGCTGGCGATCAGTGCCTGGCGGGTGTCGCCCTGCAGGCTCAGCAGCACCAGCACGCCGGCGAAGAACACCAGGCAGGCCCAGCACATGGCGATGCCGCCGGGCATCTTGAAGATCGAGGCGGCGTGGCGCTCCGGGTAGCGGCGGCGGTAGACCATGTAGGCCACCAGGATCAGCGACCAGACGAAGATGAAAAGCACGGTGGCCAGCGTCGTCACCAGGGTGAAGGCGGTCACCAGGTTCGGGATCAGGTAGATCAGCAGGGTGCCGCCCAGCAGGCACAGGCAGGAGAACAACAGGCCGCGGGCCGGCACCGCCGCGCGCGACAGCTTCGACAGCCCGCGCGGGGCATGGCCCTCTTCGGCCAGGCCGTACAGCATGCGGCTGGTGGAGAAGATGCCGCTGTTGGCCGAGGACGTGGCCGAGGTCAGCACCACGAAGTTGATCAGGCTGGCAGCGGCCGGAATGCCGGCCAGCACGAACAGCTGCACGAACGGGCTCTTGTCCGGCACCACCTGGCGCCACGGCGTGACGGCCATGATCGCGACCAGCGCCAGTACGTAGAAGATGATGATGCGTACCGGGATCGAGTTGATCGCCTTGGGCAGGTTGCGCTCGGGGTCGGCAGTCTCGGCGGCGGTGGTGCCGACCAGCTCGATGCCGACGAAGGCGAACACGGCAATCTGGAAGCCGGCGAAGAAGCCGACCAGCCCCATCGGGAACAGTCCGCCGTCATTCCACAGGTTCGACAGCGACGCGGTGTGGCCGCTCGGCGAGGTGAAGCCCCAGGCCACCAGCCCGGCACCGGTGATGATCAGCGCGCAGATCGCCACGATCTTGATCAGCGCGAACCAGAATTCCATTTCGCCGAACAGCTTCACCGTCACCAGGTTCAGCGCCAGCAACAGCAGCACGCAGGCCAGCGCCGGTATCCAGGCGTCAAGCCCGGGGAACCAGAACTGTGCGTAGGCAGCGATCGCGATCACGTCCGCGATCGCAGTGACGATCCAGCAGAACCAGTACGTCCATCCACAGAAAAACCCGGCCCACGGGCCGAGCAGGTCGGTGGAGAAGTCGATGAAAGACTTGTACTGCAGGTTGGACAGCAGCAGTTCGCCCATCGCGCGCATCACGAAGAACAGCATCGCGCCGATGATCAGGTAGACGAAGATGATGGAGGGGCCGGCCAGGCTGATCGTCTTGCCCGAGCCCATGAACAGGCCGGTGCCGATGGCACCGCCGATGGCGATCAGTTGCAGGTGGCGGTTGGACAGGCTGCGGCGCAGGTGCTCGGGGGGCGTTGCGGGCTCGGTCATGGGCGCGGGCACAGGGGTGGGCGAAGCGTTCGACGGTAGTCCTCCACGGCGCCGAGCGCCAGCACCAGACCGGCCCATTACGTCAAAGCTGGCCGCTTTCACCACAATGTGACCGAATACCGTATTGATCCCATTCCGCCGGGCCCGGCGCCATGCTCAGATAGCCGCACCTGCCCAAGGACCGGCCCGACCATGCGCCCTGCCCCGCCCGCCCCGCCGGAGCCCCGGCCATGAGCCGCCTGCGCGTCATCATCGGCGCCACCGCGCTGGCCCTGCTGGCCGCTGCGGTACCGATCGCGGTCATGGCCTACGCCACCTGGGACCGCGCGGTCAGCGTCGAACAGCAGCGCCTGCGCGACATCGCCGACCGCACCCTGCGCCGCTCCGACCTGTCCTACCAGGAGGCGCTGGCGGCACTGAAATCGGCCGAGGCCGGTGCCTACGTGCCCTGCGGTCCGGAGCACATCCGGCGCATGCAGACCCTGGTGATGACCACCCCGTCGATCGACCAGATGGGCTACTTCGAAGGCGGCAAGCTGCGCTGCACGTCCTGGGGGCCTTTCCTGTCCGACGTCGACCAACCCACGCCGGACCACGTCACCAGCGACGGCGCCGGCATCGTGGTGGACGTGCGCCCGGAGGTCAGCGGGCGTCGCCAGGTGCTGGCGGTCCTGTATGGGTCCTACGACGCCCTGGTGGACCCGCGCCGCTTCGTCGATGTCATCGCCGACCCGAACGTGCGGCTGGCACTGGCCAGCCCCGATGGACGCCTGCTGGCCAAGCAGTCGGGCCTGGATCCGGAGCTGCTGCAGACGCTGCTGCGCGACCCCGGCGAGGGCCTGGACCACACCACCTTGTTCGCCACCGCGCGCAACGAGGAATGGCTGGCGATCGCCACCACCCCGCGCACCGCGCTGGCCGCCGCGTTCCGCCAGCAGGCGTGGCTGTACGTGCCGGTGGGCCTGCTGCTGGCCGCCGCCGGCGCCGGACTGGTGATCTGGCTCTCGCGCCGCCGCCTGTCGCTGCGCGGTGAACTGGCCACCGCCATCCGTCGCCGCGAGCTGTACCTGCATTACCAGCCGATCATCGAACTGGACACCGGCATCTGCGTCGGCGCCGAGGCCCTGGTCCGCTGGCAGCGCCCGGATGGCACCCAGGTGCGACCGGACCTGTTCATTCCGCTGGCCGAAGAGGCGGGCATGATCGCCGACGTCACCGACCTGGTGATCGAGAACGTGGTGCGCGACATGCGCGAGCTGCTGGTGGCCGATCGCAGCGCCCACATCGCGATCAACCTCGCCGCCGAAGACATCAGCAGCGGCCGTGCCCTGAAGATGATCTCCCGGCACATGGCCGGCAGCGGCATCCTGCCGCAGCAGATCTGGATGGAGGCCACCGAACGTGGCTTCCTCGACCTGGACCGCGCGCGCACCATGCTCGCCGCCGCCCGCCGTGCCGGCCACAGCGTGGCCATCGACGATTTCGGCGTCGGCTTCTCCAGCCTGCAGTACCTGGAACAGCTGCCACTGGATGCGCTGAAGATCGACAAGTCGTTCATCGATGCGATCGGCACCGAAAGCGCGACCAGCCCGGTCACCCCGCACATCATCGACATGGCCAAGGAGCTGGGCCTGTGGGTGGTGGCCGAGGGCGTGGAAACCGAAGCGCAGCTGGCCTACCTGCACAGCCGGCATGTGGAATTCGGCCAGGGCTGGCTGTTCTCGCGGCCACTGCCACGCGATGAATTCATTGCCTTCCATCACAAGCGGCAGCAGCAGTACGGTCCTGCACGCGAACACATGCAGAACCCGCGCAGCGTGCCGATCGAGCAGGTACCGCTGGAGTGAGGCAACCCGGCAGTGCCGGCCGCTGGCCGGCACCACCTGACCCGTGACCGGCGCCTACGCCCACGCCTTCGGGCGTGCCAGCAGCCACGCGGCGGTCACCGCCAGCAACAGCAACGGCAGCCATCCCAGCTGGCGGGGGCCGCTGGCCTGCAGCAGCACGCCGCCTGCTACGCCCCCGCCGGCGATGGCCAGGTTCCAGCCGGTCACCAGCATCGACTGCGCCAGATCGGCCGCAGCCCCGGCACGCCGGGCCAATGCGGTCTGGAACAGGGTCGGCACCGCGCCGAATGCCACGCCCCACAGGATCGTCGCCAGCAGCAGTACCGCTGCCACGCTGGGCCACACCAGCAACGCCAGCACCGGCACGATGAAGCCGATCACCGCTGCCCACACCAGTGCGTGCAGGTGGCGATCCACGCCCCAGCCGGCAATGCCGATGCCGGCGATGGCTGCCACGCCGAAGGCGAGCAGCAGCCGGTCCAGCCATGCACCGGCGCCCGCATCGACCGCCAGCGGCTCGATGTAGGTGTAGAGCACGTTGTGCGCCAGCACGTACAGCGCCATCACCAGCAGCGCACTGCGTACACCGGGCAGGCGCCACACGGTCGCCAGCGAAGTGCGTTGCCCGGCCCCGGCGGCCGGCAGCGCAGGCAACGCCCAGCGCGCGTAGGCCAGCAGCAGCAGGCCCAGCACGCTCATCAGCGCGAACGCCCAGCGCCAGCCGATCTGCTGGCCCAGCAGTGTCCCCGCCGGCACCCCCAGCGACAGCGCCAGCGGCGACCCGACCATCGCGACCGCGATGGCCCGCCCCTGCAGCGACGGCACCACCATGCGCGCGGCGTAGCCAGCCACCAGCGACCACAGCAGGCCACCACTCACCCCGACCAGGAAGCGCGCAGCGAGGATCAGTGCATAGCTGCTGCTCAACGCGGTCAGCGTGTTGACCACCACGAAGCCGGCGATGGCCGCCAGCAGCAGCGGGCGTCGTGGCAGGCGCTGGGTCAACGCGGTCATCGGCAGCGCCGCCATCACCGAGCCCAGCGCATACACACTGACCAGCTGGCCCACGGCGGCATCACTCACGCCCAGGCTCTCGCCCATCGGCCGCAGCACGCCGGCCGGCAGGGTCTCGGTCAACAGGGTGATGAAGCCGCCGCCGGCCAACGCCAGCAGGCCCGCCCACGGCAGGCGCGTGGCCTCGCCCGCCGGACTGCCGGCATCGATGGCATGGCCGCTCATCGCGTGGTCTCCAGGTCGGCATAGACCGCGTCGCGCAGTTCATCGACAAAGGCGCCATCCATGCCTTCGTATAGCGTGTTGGTCAGCGCCACCACGCTCAGCCCGCGCGCCGGATCGACGAACCAGCTGTGCCCGTACGCGCCGCCCCAGCGCCAGCTGCCCACGCCCTGCGGGGTACCACTGGCGGCGGCATCACGCAGCACCGCAAAGCCCAGCCCGAAGCCCCAGCCGGCAGGCTCCGGCGGCCCCTGTTCGCCCACCTGCGGGCTGGCCATCTCTGCCGCCAGCGCGGGCGGCAGCAGGTCGGATGTGCGCACGTCTCGCAGCGCCTCCAGCACTGCCATCACCTCGTCGGCGGTGCCGACCAGGCCCGCACCGGCCGAGGCGAAGCGGCTGGCATCGGTGGCGCGCGCAAGGCTGTACTCGATGCCGACCGTGCCCTCGAACGGGGCGACCATCTCGCCTTCCTGCAGGCGATGCGGCTGCGGCGTGTCGCTCACATAGGGCGTTGCCAGGCGCTCGGCAGCGCGCGTGGCGAACGCCGTATCGCGCAGGCCCAACGGGGCAGCCAGCAGACGCTCGAACAGCGCCTGCAACGTTTCACCGGTCGCCGCTTCGGCCACCGCACCGGCCACGTCCACGCCCAGCGAGTACAGCCACTGGCTGCCCGGTTCGAACAGCAGCGGCGCCTGTGCGATACGGCGCACGTTCTCGGCCAGGGACACCGGGCTGGCGTCCATGCCATCGCTGACGCCGGCCCGGGCGTACGGTCCGTGCGCATCGGCTTCCAGGAAGCGGTAGCCCAGCCCGCTGCTGTGGCTGAGCAGCTGGCGCAGGCTGATCGGCGGCCTGCGGCCATCGGCCAGCGCCGGCCGGAAATCCGGCAGCCAGCGCTGCACCGGCGTATCGAGGTCGAGCACGCCTTCGGCCACCAGGCGCAGGATCACCGTGCTCAGCAGTGGCTTGCTGACCGAGGCCAGCCGGAACAGCTGGTCGCGCTGCATCGGCATGCCCGACTCCCGCTCGGCCAGCCCGGTCGCGCTGGCGTGGCGCAGCACGCCATGTTCGCGCACCAGCACCACCGCACCGACCAGGCGCGCCGGGTGGACCTGCTGCAGCACGCGCTGCACCGAAGGCAGCGTCGGTGCGCGTTCAAGGGAAAGAGCGGCATTCATTGCGGTGATCCGTGGGGGAGAGGCCCGCCACGTTAGGCAGCACGGCGCGGCGCAAAAAGCCGGTTGCGGCTCCGGGCATCATGGACCGTGCAGTCCGCAATCGGCATGATGGCCGGAACTCCAGGGCCGCAAGGGCCACCGCCCGTCCCGCACCACAGTGTTGCGGTGGCGCCGCCGCCCGCCGCGATCACCCGCCCCTACCCTGCCGCTTTCATTGCCCCTACGCCGATGTCAGTCCTGGACAACCTCGCCAACCTGCAGACCTTCGTCCACGCCGCCGACACCCGCAGCTTCGTCGAGACCGGGCGCCTGCAGGGCATCTCTGCTTCCGCCGCCGGCAAGTGCGTTGCTCGGCTGGAGCATGCGCTCGGCGTGCGCCTGTTCCACCGCAGCACGCGCAGCATCACCCTCACCGCCGAAGGCCAGCTGTTCCTGGCGCGCTGCCGGCGCATCCTCGACGAACGCGATGCGGCCCGCACCGAGCTGGCACAACCGCACGCCACGCCCAGCGGCACGCTGCGCATCAGCCTGCCGCTGGTCGGCGACCTCACCCTGCCGTTGATGGCCGAGTTCATGGCGGCGTACCCGGATATCCGCCTGGATCTCGACTTCAGCGATCGCCTGGTCGATGTCATCGAGGAAGGCTTCGATGCGGTGCTGCGCGTGGGTGAACCCAGCGACTCGCGGATGAACGCACGCCGGCTGGGGGTGTTCCCGCGCCGTGTCATCGCCTCGCCGGGCTACCTGCAGCGCCGCGGGGTTCCGCGCACGCCGGCGGAACTGATGCAGCACACGCTGCTGCACTATCGCTTCCCCACCACCGGCAAGCTGGAGCCGTGGCCGATCCACTGGCCCGACGATCAAGCGCCACAGGAACTTCCGGTGCACATGGTGGCCAACACCATCGAAGCACGGGTGGCGCTGGCGCTACGCGATACCGGCCTGGCCTTCGTGCCGGTGCACTCGGTGCGCGAGGCGCTGGCCGACGGCCGCCTGGTCACCGTGCTGGAAGATCATGTGCACTCCTGCGGCACCTTCCACTTGTTGTGGCCCTCGGGCCGCCACGTGCTGCCGAAGCTGAGGGTGTTCATCGACTTCGTCGGCGCCCGGCTGGGTACCGTGCCGTAGATCGACGCCATGCGTGGATGCTCAAGGTCAGCCGAGCATGGCTTGGCTCTGCCGCTGCACGCAGCCATTCAGCCAGCCCCGCTATACTGGGCTCTCATTCCTCCAAGAGGCTCGCGACCGATGCGCCATTGATGCCGCCGTCTTCCCATTAGACGGCCTGACTCTTCCCGCCCCTGCGCGCAGGGGAGAACCCGGCATCCATGGAGGTCGCATGACCCCGCATTCCCTCACGCTCGATCGCGTGTCGTATCGATTGGCAGACGGCCGCCCGCTGTTCGCCGATCTGACGTTTTCCTTCGAACCCGTCGCCACCGGTCTGGTCGGTGCCAATGGCACCGGCAAGAGCGTGCTCGCACGCCTGCTCGCCGGCCGGCTGCTGCCCGACAGCGGGCAGATCCGCGGCAGCGGCCGCATGTTCCTGTTGCCGACACCCGGCTATCCACCCGCCGGCACGGTCGGCGAACTGGCCGGCGTCGGCGAGGCACTGGCCGCGCTGCAACGCATCGAAGCCGGCGGCGTGGACGAAGCCGATTTCGCCTGCGTCGGCGAGCGCTGGGATCTGCGCGAGCGCCTGCGGCAGCAATGGCAGGTGCTCGGGCTGCCCGGCGATCTCGATCCCGCCCAACCCGCTGCGCGCCTCAGTGGCGGGCAGGCCATGCAGGTGGCGCTGTCCGGCGCCTGGGCCAGCGGTGCCGAGTGGCTGATCCTGGACGAACCCAGCAACCACCTCGATGCCCGTCATCGCCAGCAGTTGTACGAACGGTTGCAGCAGTGGCGCGGCGGCCTGCTGGTGATCAGCCATGATCGCGAACTGCTGGCGCACATGCAGCAGATCGTCGAGCTCGACGCGCGCGGACTGCATCGCTATGGCGGGCCGTGGCAACACTACGCCGACGCGCGGGCCGCCGAGCGCGAAGCGGCCGCTGCGCAGCTCGACCACGCCCGCGCCCAGCACCGGCAGCAGCAGCGCAGTGCGCGCGAACAGCACGAACGGCAACAGCAACGCCAGGCGCGCGGCAATCGTGATGCGAAGCAGGCCAACCAGGCACCGATCCTGCTCGGCCGGCAGAAGCAGCGTGCCGAGGCCAGCCATGGCCGCGCGCAGCAGGTACAGGCCGAGCGCCTGCAGGCCAGCGCAGAGCAGCTGCGCGCAGCGGCCTCGGCGGTTCACGCCACACCGGAGCTGGCACTGTTTGCCAGTGAGGGCGAGCGAGGCAGCGCACGACTGCTGCAGGCCGAGTCGCTGGTGCTGCCGCATGGCTGCCGCGCGCCGTTGCAGCTGGAGATCCGCCGCGGCCAGCGCATCGCCGTGGTCGGCGACAACGGCAGTGGCAAGTCCACGCTGTTGCGCGTGTTGGCCGGCCAGCTGCCTGCACGCAGTGGCACCGTGCAACGGCATGCACCGCTGGCGCTGCTCGACCAGCAGCTGCTGGGGCTCTCCGGCGAACGCAGCATTCTCGACACCGTGCAGGCTGCCAACCCGGCGACCGATACCGCTGAACTGCGCACACGGCTGGCCCTGCTGGGGTTGGACGCCCAGCGCATCCAGCGTGCCGCCCACCACCTCAGCGACGGCGAGCGGGTGAAAGGCGCGCTGGCCAGCGTGCTGTATGCCGATCCGGCACCGCAGCTATTGCTGCTGGACGAGCCCGGCAATGCGCTGGATCTGGGTGCCGTGCAGGCGCTGGAAGCACTGCTGGCGGCCTGGCCGGGAGCACTGGTGATGGTCAGCCACGACCGGCACCTGCTGCAGGCGTTGCAGCCGACGCAGGTGTTGCAGGTGAGCGCCGAGGGTTGGCAGTGGCGCGACGCCTTGTAGATCCATGCCATGCGTGGATGGCGTATCGACCAGGGGTAGTGCCGGCCGCTGGCCGGCAACCCATGGATCCTCAGTGCACCGTCACCGCTTCCACACCGGGAACGCCTGCGGCATCTGCTGCCACAGCAGCGGTCCGGCACGCAGTTCCTGGTCGTTGAGCAGGCAGGCATCCAGTTCCGCACGAACCGCACGCTCATCCATGTGCACGCCGATCACCACCAGTTCCTGGCGGCGATCCCCCCACAGCGGGTGCCACAGACGCTGCATCGCCAGATGCGCGGCCGCGTCCGGGAAGTCCTCCGGCCCCGGCAACGGTGCGCTCCAGCAATCGGCCTGCTGCCGCGCCCAGCCGAGGTCGCTGTACGGCAGCGGCGTGGGTGGCAGCAACGGCGGCGTGTCCTCCAGCCCTGCGCGTACGCGATCGCGCGCGGCATACCAGAACCCTGCGGCCTGCGTGCGTGTCGCGGCGCCGACGCTGCTCAGCTCACCCACCCAGTCCATGCGGTTGGCCAGCCAGAACCAGCCCTTGCTGCGGATCACGCCCGGCATGCCCGACTGCAGCGCGCGGGCGAAACGCGCGGGATGGAACGGTCGCCGCGAGCGGTAGACGAAACTGGCGATGCCGTACTCCTCGGTTTCCGGTGTGTGCTCGCCACGCAGTTCCTTCACCCAGCCCGGCGCGCGTTGCGCACGCTCGAAGTCGAAGCGACTGGTGTCCAGCAGCTCGGCCAGGGGCACGTCACCGAAGCGGGACAGCAGCAGCTTCGCGTCGCGGTTCAGGCCGCGCAGCACGGCCAGCGTGTCCTGCAGCACTTCGTCATCGGTCTGGTCGACCTTGCTGACCACGATCACGTCGGCGAACTCGACCTGTTCGCACAACAGGTCGACCACGCCGCGATCATCGTCCGGTCCGGCCTGCTGGCCACGCTCGGCCAGGCGCAGCGTCGAGCCGAAGTCGGCGAGGAACGCGCTGCCATCCACCACCGTCACCATCGTGTCCAGGCGCGCGATGTCACTCAGGCTGAAGCCCTGCTCGTCGCGTACCGCGAAGGTGGCCGCCACCGGCATCGGCTCACCGATCCCGGTCGACTCGATCAGCAGATAGTCATAGCGCCCGGCGTCGGCCAGCCGCCGCACTTCCTGCAGCAGGTCGTCGCGCAGCGTGCAGCAGATGCAGCCATTGCTGAATTCCACCAGCGTCTCTTCGGTGCGGCGCAGTTCGGCGCCGCCCTCGCGCAGCAGCTGCGCATCGATGTTGACCTCGCTCATGTCGTTGACGATGACCGCCACGCGCAGGCCCTGGCGGTTGCGCAGGATCTGGTTGAGCAGGGTGGTCTTGCCGGCCCCGAGGAAGCCGGACAGCACGGTGACCGGAAGGCGACGGTCGGCGCGGGAAGCAGTGTTCATGTCGGAGCGGGTTGGCTGCGGGACGGAAATGTTACTGTATAACACTTGTTGCGCAAGGAGCCTCCCCGATGAAGTCCCCGTCAGCCGCCCTGCTTGATGCTGGCGCGGTCGCCCTGTCCAGCCTGTGCCTGCTGCACTGCCTGGCGTTGCCCCTGCTTGCCGCCGCGCTGCCCCTGTTCGGCACCTGGGCCGAAGCGGAATGGGTCCACCTGCTGTTCGTGGCCATCGCCTTGCCGTTGACCGGCTACGCGCTGTGGCGCGCCGAACGCCGTCACCCGCTGCCGGTGCTGGCCTGGGCCACCGCCGGCGCCGGGCTCGGCCTGCTGCTGGCCGGCGCGTTGGCGCTGCCCTCGCACGACTGGGAAACACCGATGACGGTCACCGGCAGCCTGCTGCTGGCCGCCACGCATATCTGGAACGCGCGGCACCGCCACGGGTAGTGCCGGCCGCTGGCCGGCAACCTCATGAACGGGGAAGGCAACCTGCAGTTGCCGGCCAGCGGCCGGCACTACCTGGTCATTTGCCGTAGCGCCGCAGCAGCTCGACCAGCACCTCGGCCTCGGCCGCCCGCTGCTGCGGGTCTTCGGCGCCCACCACGTGTTCCTGCAGGTGCTCGTGCAGCAGCTCCATCAGCAGGCTGTGGGCGGCACCACGCACGGCGGCAACCTGCACCAGCACGTCCGCACAGTCGCCGGCCTCGCCCTCGGGCGTGTCCAGTGCCTGCTCCAGTGCCGCGACCTGGCCGGCGATGCGGCGCACCCGGGTCAGCAGCTGCTTTCGATTCCTGTGTACATGGGCCATGGTTGGATCATATACCCTATGGGGGTATCCACTCCACCTCCGTTGGTCACCCTCCATGCACCTGGACGCCCTCGCCGCCGCCCGTCGCCACGAACACCGCTTCGACGACGGCAATCCGCTGGCCGAACGCAATACCCGCCGCGCCCTGTGGCTCACCGTCAGCATGATGGTCGTGGAGATCGTCGGCGGCTGGTGGTTCAACTCCATGGCCGTGCTCGCCGATGGCTGGCACATGAGTTCGCATGCGCTGGCGCTCGGGCTTTCAGTGTTTGCGTACCGCTGCGCGCGCCGCTACGCGCACGACCCGCGCTTCGCCTTCGGCACCTGGAAGATCGAGATCCTGGCCGGCTATACCAGCGCCATCGCCCTGCTCGGCGTGGCCGCGCTGATGGCCGTGCAATCGCTGGAGCGGCTGTGGGTACCGGCGCCGATCCACTACAACGAAGCCATCGCCATCGCCGCGGTCGGGCTGGGCGTGAACCTGCTGTGCGCGTGGTGGCTGCACGACAGCCCGGGCCACGCGCATCATCACCACAGTCATGCCCATCACCATGACCACGGGCATGGCCACGACCACCACGACCACGGCCATGCGCACGGTCACGATCTCAATCTGCGCTCGGCCTACGTCCATGTGCTGGCCGACGCCGCCACCTCGGTGCTGGCCATCGTCGCCCTGCTCGGCGGCAAGCTGCTCGGCCTGACCTGGCTGGACCCGGTGATGGGCCTGGTCGGCGCCGTGCTGGTCACGGTGTGGGCGGTCGGCCTGCTGCGCGACAGCGGACGCATCCTGCTCGACGCGCAGATGGACGCGCCGGTGGTGGCCGAAGTGCGCGAAGTGATCGAACAGGGCCCGTGGCCGGCACGCCTGGCCGACCTGCACGTCTGGCAGGTCGGCCGCGGCAAGTACGCGGTCAGCGCCAGCGTGGTCACCAGTGACGCCACGCTGGATGCCGATACCGTGCGCAACGCCCTGGCGATCCATGAAGAACTGGTGCATGTGACGGTGGAGATCCACCGCAGCCAGTGATCCACGCCAGGTAATGCCGGCCGCTGGCCGGCACCCTCATGAGCTTCGGACCCGATCTGCAGTTGCCGGCCAGCGGCCGGCACTACCGCTAGAGCTTCAGCATCATCCGCAGCAGGTACATCAGCAGCGGCAGCGCACTCAGCACCGCACCGCCGATGCCGATCCATGGCCAGCGCTCGCCACGCACGCGCGAGGCCACTGCCAGGCCGCCGCCCACCAAGGCCGCGCCCAGCACGCCCACCCCCAGCCCAGCGGCCATGCCATTGCCACCGGCAGCGACTGCCGCCTGCGCCGCCACGGTGCCCGCGCCCCAGCCCACAGCAATCCCCAGCCAACTGGCCACGCCGCACCACGGTGCCTTGCCCTGCGCCATCCGAAAACCCCTGTGTCCTTGCCGAATTTCTGTACGGGCCACGCCCGCGTGCTGCCTACACTAGCCGCACCTGCCCTGTAGGGACATCCCATGCGCGCGCGCCGCCTGCTGCTGCCCGGTGCCCTCCTGCTGCTCACTGCCTGCGGCGACGATGCGCGGCTTCCCTTCTCCGCCGACCCATTGCAGGGCTGCTTCGCCACCGCCGCGCGCAAGCCCGCCGACTTCCGCATCGACAAGGAAGGCGGCCAGTACTTCGTTTCCTTCAGCCGTGGCGCGCAGTGGCAGCGCGAACCGAACGCCCTGCACAAGGCCACCCGCAGCGAGATCAGCCGTTACTTCCGCGACGACGCAGACCAGATCGACAGTGCCCTGATCCGCATGTCCGGCGGCTTCGGCATCTTCCACTTCAACAAGGGCGCGACGTTGAAAGGAAAAGCCAGCGACAGCGACTACATGGCGCTGATGCTGATAGGGGCCGGGCCGGTGTATGCGGTGAAGTGCGATTAGCGACACCGATTTTTGAGGAATGTTTGAAATCCCCACAACTGCGTGATGCTACTCAGTGCGCCACGGGGTAAGTAGAGAAGATGGACCCTCACCCAGGTAGGAGAGGTCCAGATGAAATTGCAGCTAGCTGCTCTCATGTTCATCGTCTCAGCATCCGTGCAGGCAGCAGATGGAATGCCAGCTGATCGACAGACCGCTGACGAAGCGACGTTCCCAGCGAGAATTGTTCGCAGCGCAGAATGGCCTGACTCCATCGGGGGAACGGTCAGTGTGGAGCAGTCCCTCACCCGCAACTCGAAGGGTCAGTATGTATATCGCTACGATGATCAATCGGAAGCAACGAAGCGGTACCACGAGGCTTCCTGCACAGATATCGGGATGAATCCCGCCAAGGGAGAGTCAATCACGGTGGGCCCTGGGAGCGCTGCATGGCATTGCTCAAGCATCGAGTCGAACGGTGCTAGTGACGCAAAGAGTACTGACTATGTATTCGCCTATGCACCAAATGGACAGGTATCAGCCGGCCAGAACTTCGTTTCCTACGGAACCGTGAGATTCAACAGCTCTGTAAGCGGGAACATCCAGGGTAGCGCGCAAATCGACAACGGAAGGTGCCAGACCTTCTATAGCGAGTACTACCCACCGAATACCGTGGGAAACCACACCGCAAGAGTACTCTGCTTTGCTCATACTCCGCAGACCATGAATACGTTGATGGAAGGCTGCGTACCGCGCGCCTGCGCAAGCGATCGCGGTTCCATCAGGGCCGACTGATACCAGGCCCCCGCCGCGGAGGAAAGGGCGCCGAGGCGCCCTTTCCTACTCGGGCTTATGATTCGGCTTCAATCATCACGTACATCATTCAGTTCATGATTTCACCGGCTGGCCCTTGGCTTTCGGTCGGTTTCCGCATTGACAAGGAAAGCGGCCAGTACTTCGTCTCCTTCGGCCGCGGTGGCCAGTGGCAGCGCGGCCCAAGAGCCCTGCACAAGGCCAGCGACAGCGACTACATGGCGCTGATGCTGATCGGGGCCGGGCCGGTGTATGCGGTGAAGTGCGATTGAACTGTAGAGCCAAGCCCACGCTCGGCTGCTTTTGCAGTAGATCCACGCCATGCGTGGATGCAGGCATGGTGGAGCCAAGGGCGGGCTCGGCTCTACAACAGCTGCGGTACCATGCCCTCCCCCGAACCGCCCCGGTACCCGCCGTGCCCCATTACACCGGCCCCCTGCTGACCCGCGACAGCGCCGACACCCTGCGCCGTGCCCATGACAAGGGCGCCGCCGACTGGCAGGGCTCGCTCGATCTCGGCCGCAGCCGGGACAGCGTGGCGCTCGATGCGGACGGCTTCCACTTCCGGGGCCAGCCCTACCCCTGGCCGGGCAAGCTGAAGGAACGCACGCTGTACTACTGGGATGGCGAGGACTTCGCACCGATCTCGCGCTACAGCGGCTCGCTGATCAAGCTGGTGCCGACCGAATGGGGCGCACCGACCTTCGAGATCGACGGCATCAAGATGCTGCCGACCTCGAAGCTGTCGCCGTTCGAGGATGCGCGCCGCAAGGTGGAGCTGGTCGCCCCGGCCGGCAAGGTCATCCTCGATACCTGCGGTGGTCTCGGCTACTTCGCTGCCTGTGCGCTGGAAGCCGGTGTCGGCCAGATCCGTTCGTTCGAGAAGAACGCCGATGTGATGTGGCTGCGCACGCTCAACCCGTGGTCGCCGGATCCGGACTCGGCTGCCGCCGGTGGCCGCCTGCAGTTCAGCCACGGCGATGTCTCGCAGCAGATCGAACAGGTGGCCAGCAACAGCGTCGATGCGATCCTGCACGACCCACCGCGCTTCGGCATCGCCGGCGAGCTGTACTCCCAGGTGTTCTATGACCACCTCGCCCGCGTCATCCGCAAGGGCGGCCGCCTGTTCCATTACACCGGCGCGCCGAACAAGCTGACCAGCGGCCGCGACGTGCCGCGTGAAGTCGCCAAACGCCTGGAAAAAGCCGGTTTCAAGGCCGAACTGGCGCTGGACGGCGTGCTGGCCGTCAAGCGCTGAGCCTTACTCCGAATCGACCTTGGCCAGCTTCATCACCCACGCCGGCACCTCGGGCTCGCCGGCGTAGAAGTCCTTCGGCTTGTTCTCCGCCATCGCCCAGCGGTGCAGCCAGCTCGGGCCATAGCGGCCGTTGTAGCCCTCGGCACCCCGCGCGTAGGCCGGGTCACGCATCGCCTCGTCCAGCGAAATGAAGCGATAGCCGCGCCGCTTCGTGGCCGCCACCAGTTCGGCAAACGTCGCCGCGTTGAGCTCATTGGCGTGCATCAGCCACACCTGCGGCAGCGCGTACCCCAGCAGCGCCTGCGACTGTTTCTCGTAGTAATCCAGCTTGTTCAGCATGTACGGCACGTAGCCCTTGCGCAGCTGCGCCAGCGTCGCTGCGCGCGCGGGCGAGTCCGCCTGCTCGTTCATCACGTTGGCATAGGCGAACGCCCACACCCACTCACCGTTGTCCACCGTCACCGGCGCCACGCGGTAGCCATGCTGCTTGAAGAACCCATCCATCTGCATGCGCTCATCTACGGTACGGCCAGCGCGCAGGTAGGGGTGGCGCATCCACTGTGGCGCCTGCCCCTTCTCGGCCAACAACGGCCGCAGCACTGTCTCGCCGCACAGGAAATCCTGCTGGAACGCCGCCACGCCCTTCGCATTCAGATCCATGTGTGAATAGGTGTGATTGCCCAGCACGTAGCCGGCATCGCGCCAGTCGCGCAGCATCTGCACCCGCGCCGGCTGCACCTGTCCATCCACCTCAAGCTTGTTCTCGTTGACGAAGCCGACCACCGGCACGCCTGCCTGACGCAGCTGGGCCATCAACGCTTCATGCCGCGCCTGCAGGTCCGTCGGCACGATCTGGTCCAGCCGTGCCCATGGCAGATCATCGATGGTCACCGCGATGCGGCGGTCCACCTCGGCGGCGTGCACCGCCAGCGACAGCAGCAACAACGGCAACGCACACAGCAACAAGCGCATCGGGTCTTCCCTGGAGTGGCGAGGCGTCGACTGTAACGCGATTGGCGTGCGCCGCCGAGCGTGCGCCCGGATCAGCCCGCCCGGGCTCGCGCGATCCCCTGCCACAGGCCGATGCCCCCCATCATCGTCGCCAGCAGCAACATCACCAGCACCAGCGCCAGGTCATCCGGATTGCGCATCAACGTCGCGTTCTCGCGCGCCAGGATATGGAACACCACGTGTTGCGCCTGCGCCAGCGGGGTATCGCCCTCCGCCACCAGGTCCATCAGGCACGCCGTGGGTGACAGCCGTGCCACGCTGTTCCATGCAGTCTCGTACAGGTACAGCGTCCATCCGGCCAGGCCCAGCGCTGCGCCATGCAGCACCAGCAGTGCCACGTTCGCCGTGCGCAGCCGGTCACGCAGCCACAGCGCGCGGCTGGCACACACTGCAATCGCACCCAGCAGCGCCAATGCAATGCCCGCGACCGGGATCCAGCTCAGCGGCTGCCAGTCGTCCAACGCACCGGCGCGTGCCATCACCTGTTCGGCCATCTGCAGCCGCGCGTGCGCATCCGGGCCACCACAGGCCTCGGTGATCGGTTCCAGCAGCAGATCGACGCGACAATGGAAGAACCCGGACGCCAGTGCCACGGACAACAGTGCGACCAGCTGCAGCATCAGCAGGATCGGCCCCTGCCCACAGATGCGGCGGATTCGGGACGTGGCAGGGCTCATCGGTTCATCCATGACAGCAAACAACCATCCTAACCAAGCGCTTCGCACGTGTCGGCTGGCGGATGCGACATGCAGCGCATGGCACGGCTACGATGGCGGGGCTGTCCGAGTCCGCAAGTCCCAAGGTATTCCCGAT
Source organism: Stenotrophomonas sp. YJH_SMC_29 (assembly GCF_059371235.1). Lineage (NCBI taxonomy): Bacteria > Pseudomonadati > Pseudomonadota > Gammaproteobacteria > Lysobacterales > Lysobacteraceae > Stenotrophomonas > Stenotrophomonas sp. YJH_SMC_29. The sequence continues at coordinate 22,161 of NZ_JCAFUK010000016.1, forward strand.
GGTGATGCTGTACCTGGTCGTACGAACGCTGCTGCCACTGCTGGCGTTCGTGTTCGCGTGGTGGTGGTTGGCACGCCTGATCAATGCGCGCGCCGCCCGGCTGCCACGCGTTCCGTTGAATCTGCCGGCGCACAGCAGCAGCCCGCGCAAGAAGGATCGGCGCAGCTACGCGCGCGCTCTGCGGCGCAGGCCGGGCCTGCGTACGGCAACCCGCGCCGCCACCGCACCCCGCAGCTGGCACGTCGCCGCGGCCATCCTCTCGCTGATGGCGCTGATCGCCACCGTGCTGGCCATCCCCGACGGCGCGCGCTTCCAGGTGATGATGGGGAACCTGATCGGCTATCCGAGTGCCCTCATCGAGGTGCGGGCTCCCGTGGCCGCACAGCCGGTGGTGCTGCAGGCGTGGCGGCCCGCACTCGCCCAGCTGGGGCGGCCCACAGTGATGCGCTACCCGATCGCCCGCACCGGTGGCGAGCATGAAGCCCATGCGGTCGTGCCCGTGCAGGTCCGCCAGCAGCCCGACCGGCTGCAGGTGGCCATCGCCCTGCCGGTGGACACCGAAATGCTGCGTGCGGAACTGGCACGGCTGGCCGGGTTGCCGATCGAGACGATCAACGTGCAGCAACGCGACGTTGCGCCGTGGTGGGAGTCGGGCTGGCAGCCACTGCCCGGCCCGTAGCGCCGAGCCCATGCTCGGCGGCCCTTTGCCCCATCCCGGTCGGCACGCGCTTCGCGCCCCAGCCGAGCATCGGCCCGGCTCTACACCAGGTCCACACCCAGCCTATGAATCACGACCCACGCGGTAGCTTCGCCGCCCACATGTTGTCGACCAGGTTGGGATAGCGTCGCCCGTTCTCCTCGGCACGTTGCCGTGCCGCCGCCTTCTGCGCATCCGACAGCGGTTGCGACGTCTGGCCCTTGGGGTTGGGCTTCTTCCACGGGGGGGTTCTGGTCTGGCGCATGGCCGTAGCTTAGCGCTTCAGGAAGTTCAGCAGGGCCAGATTGAAGCGGTCGGCGTGGCTGGTGTTGCAGCCATGCGGCGCGCCTTCCAGGATCACCACTTCGCTGCCCTTGATGGCCTTGTGGGTACGCTGGCCGGAGCCTTCGAACGGCACGATGGCATCGCTGTCACCGTGCAGGATCAGGGTCGGCACCGTGATCTTTTTCAGGTCATCCCGGAAATCAGTGGTGGCAAACGCGTGCATGCAGCCCAGTGCCGCCGTCTGGTCAGATTGATGGCACAGCGCGATCGCCGCCTGGCGCGCTTCTTCGGTCACCATCAGCTGGCCGTTGGCGCTGAAGAAGTCGCGGGTGAAGCCGTCGAAGAACGCCTCGCGGTCCTTCTCCAATCCGCTGCGCATTTCATCGGCCTTGTCCTGGGTCAGCGGACCTTCCGGATTGTCGTCACTACGCAGCAGGAACGGCGGCACCGCCGCAGCGAACACCACACTGTGCAGGCGATCCTGGCCGTGGTTGGCCACGTAGCGCGCCACCTCGCCACCGCCCATCGAGAAACCGACCAGGGTGGCATCGCGCAGGTCACGTTCCTCGATCAACCCCGCCAGGTCTGCCGCCAGGGTGTCGTAGTCATAGCCGTCGGCCGGCTTGTCAGAGCGGCCAAAGCCGCGCCGGTCGTAGCTGATGACCCGATACTGGGCGTCGCGCAGGATCGCCACCTGGGTCTTCCAGGCATCGGCGGACAGCGGCCAGCCGTGGATCAGGATCACCGGGCGGCCGTCGCCACCGGTATCTTCAACATGCAGGCGGATGCGGGAAGCAGGCATGGGCGCTCCTGTGGAAGGGGGGATTGCAGGCTAGCGGCCGCGCCCTGTGGCAGCCGTGAGGGAATCACGCCCCCTCATGACATCGCCTGCACATGCCGCCACGCGAAGCCGCACCGGCCTGGCCGGCCTTCGCACCGCGCCCAGGCGGTTTCGTCGCAGGGCCGTACCGCCGCGGTCACCGGCATGCCAGCCTTCGCGCACCGTCTCCTGGAGTTTCGCCATGCTGCTGCTCACCCTGCCCCTGCTGGCCGCCGGTCTGGTTGCCGCGCCCGCGCCGCCCGATGACCTGCGCGAGCAGATCCGCCAGGCCGATACCCAACTATTCGCCATGGCCTTCGAGGCCTGCGACGCCGACAAGGCCGCCGCGATGACCACCGAAGACATGGAATTCTTCCATGACAAGGATGGCAAATCGGCCAGCAGCCGCGAGGACTTCCGCCGCAGCGTGGCCAGCCTGTGCGACAGCACGCGCAAGGGCGGCTGGCGCCTTCGCCGCGAGCGGGTCGAGCCCTCGCTGCAGGTGTTCCCGCTGCATGATGAGCGAGCCCTGGAAATCGGCGACCACCGCTTTTACGAGCGCGGCAAGGACGGGGTGGAACGCTGGGTCGGCCAGGCCCGTTTCATCCAGGTCTGGCGCCGCGTGGACGGGCACTGGCTGGCCGAACGGGTGATCAGCTATGACCACCGGCCGGCGGATTGACCTTTCCGGCGTCCTTCACCGGCCGGATCTATACTGGCGCGGTTCACCCCGACCCACCGCTACCGTTCGATCGCCATGGCAGAACTCACCCCCAACCACCCCGACTATGGCCTCCATCAGCAGGTCCGCCAGGGCGTGTCCGCTCTGGATGCCCAGCATGGCCGTGCGTTCGACCAGACCAGTGAGCGCCTGACCGCCAGCCTGACCGTACTCGCCCGCGAGCAGGGCCTGCAGCAGGTCGACCACGTGCTGGTCAGCAACGCCACGGCCCAGCACCCGGCCGGGCACAACATCTTCGTGGTGCAGGGCGACCCGGCCAACCCGGCGCACCTGCGCGCGATGATGCCGACGGCCGTGGCGGCGCAGACGCCGGTGGAGCAGTCGATGCAGAAATTGGGGTTGGCCCCGCAGCAGCCGGCCGTGGGGTTAGTGCCCGAACAGCAGGCCCGTGAGCAGGAGCAGCAGCAGAACCCGGCACACCGTCTGGGCTGAGCCGCCTCCAGCGTTGTTGGCGGCCCAGCGCGAGTACGTCGGCTCGCCGTGGCGCTTGCTGCGCTAGGCCATGCGCGGACCGGACTGCTCCTGCACCTGGCGCTGCTGCAGTTCATCCTGCGTGCGCACCTGTGCAGACTGCGACAGCTGCTCGGCACGCTCGAACGAAGTTTCTGCCGGTGTCTGCGCAGCCGCCGCTGTTGGCATGCTGGCGCGCAGCTGTGCCGGATCGTTGCGCTCGCCCTGCACGATGAAGATGTTCTGCGCAGCGTCGGCCTGCGCGGTGCGATCGCTCAGCAACACATGGTCGACCTGGGTCAGGCCGTTCGCCTTGGCCAGGACGTACAGGCTGGCGCTGATGTTCTCGCTGGTGGCGTCGAAGTCGCGGCCCCGCTCTGCATCCAGCAGCGCCACGCCCCGGTGGATCTGCGAGAGCAGCGGATCGTTACCGTGCCGGGCCAGACGATCACCGCTTCGTTCGCCCATGCCCTCAGCGTCACTCAACATGTGTTGCTTGAAACTACGCTCCGGCATGGGATTGGTTTTCCTCTGATTGAGCTCGCTGTCCGGAAACGGCGGATCAATGCTGTCCACGCCATGGATGTTGCGCAGCGGTCGGAATCCATCCTTGCCTGCCCCCTTGATGTCCAGGGGAATGCGGACATCCGGAAGAAGCTGCCCAGCAGGACCTCCCAGCGCGTTCACGTCGATACTTCTTTTCCGCTCGATGCCTGCGTGGTTCAAGGCTTCCCAGGTGAAGTCCACGCAGTTGTTGCGCACGTCCTGATAATGCTTGCTGAAGCCGAATTTCTCCGGGTCCGAGCCGAACTGCTGGAGCTTCCTGTACTGATCTTCACTGATCTCCAGGGTGCGCGTGTAGCGCGGGTCTTTATAGACCGTTGCATCATCCTCCATGATGGCGCCAGGACCATTCATGCTTCCGTGCTCCTTGGGAGCAAATCCGAAGCTCTTCGCAGGCACGCCGGGTGCATGCAGGACGTAGAACATGTGGCCGGGGGCGGACGTCTGCGGAATGCCCTCCGCGTCGACGGCCTGCTTGTGCGTCCTGGGGTCGATCAGCGGCGTGCCAGGTGCAGCGATAACGATCTCTACGGTGTAGCGTGGCTTGTCCATAAGGTGATTCCTTCGTTCCTTCCGGTGGTGAGGTTGATTACTTTCCTGGCGGTCGGGCGGCGTGTACCCGCAACTGGGCCGAGTAATGCTGCAATTCCGGCGTGGCCTTTACCGTGCGAACCTGTACGCGATAGCGGGTATCAGGCTCCACTGGCAGATCAACCAGGCTCAGCGTGTACTGGCCGTCACTGCCCATGTGCGGCGACGTATACCGCCATTCGCTGGATGCATGCCATTCCGGAAGCGGCTCTCCCGCGTTGAGTGCCCCCGCCTGGTAGCTGTCGTAGGTGGGAACATCTTTCCAGGCATCAGCGCCCCATTGCTGCAGGGTCACCTCGAACGGAATCCTCATTGTGCCCACGTCAGGCTCGTCGGGCTTGCGCGTCGCTTGGCGCTGCAACTCCAGCTCCACGGCGTAGGTGCGGTGTGGGATGTAATTTCGCGCGTTCATCTCGAACTCGAAACTCACCCCTTGACCTGGCTGATCCACCGCGATCGGCTGGGCCAGGTCCAGTGGCTCGGGTGGGACAGGATCACGGCCGGAGCAGGCGCCCAGCACAGCGCTCAACATGATCAACAGGCCGGCGCGCAGCCAGCGGTGATTACCCAGCATGATTCAGATCCTTTGGCTCCCTGCCCTAGGGTTTCAACCCTAGCGGGTTGGCGCTCGGCACTGCAACCCGGCAACGAGAAAGGCAGGGTCTGCACCCTGCCTTCTTCACGCGGGAAACCACCGGGCGTAGCCCGGCGTCTTCGCCTTACAGCTGGATGCGCGCCACGCTCTCGTCAGCGCCCTTGTCATCCTTCTCGCCGTTCTTGATGCTCACGAACAGCACGTTGTTCTTCGCATCCAGCGCCAGGCTGTTCGGGTGGGTCGGCACGGTGTAGGTGGCCACCTTCTGGTAGCTGTCACTGTTGTAGGCGGTCACGGTACCGGCTTCGCGGTTGGTCACGTACAGGCGCTTGCGCGGTGCATCCAGCAGGATGCCCAGCGGGCCGGCATCGGTCGGGATGCTGGCCAGTTCCTTGCCGGTGCCGCGGTCGAGCACCAGCACGCGCTGGCCCGGGTGCCTGCTGACCAGGCCACTGCTCTTGGCCTGGTAATCACGCAGCATCTCCGAGCCCTGGTCGGTCACGAACAGACGCTTGCTGGCCGGGTCCAGCGCGATGTTCATCGGCTGCTCGGCGGCGATCTTGTGCTGCGCCACCACCTTGTTCGAATCGGTGCCCACCACCACCAGCTCGGCCAGCAGGTTGCTGGTGTAGACGCGCTTGTTGGCCGCATCCAGCGCCAGGCCCGGCGCCTTGGCATTGCCCAGGCCGTCGATGGTGTTAATCACCTTCAGCGTGCTCGTATCGATCACGAACAGCACGCTGCTCACGTCCGGCTGGCTGCTGTGGCCGGTCACGTACAGTCGGTTGGCCGCGCTGTCGACCACCAGCTCGCGCAGGTCGTGGGTGTAGGCGGCCTTGCCGTCCTTGCCGATCTTTTTCTCCATCAGCTGGATGGTGCCGACGGCCTTGCTCTGCGCGGTGTCGACCACGGTCACCGACAGGTCCACGGTATTGCCCACGTACAGGCGGTTGTGGGCGTCATCCAGCACCACGCCGAAGGCTTTGCGCTCCAGCGGGATGTGGGTTTCCACGGCCAGCGTGGCCGGGTTCAGGCGCAGCACCTGGGCCGGGCCGGCGTCTTCGCCGAAACCGCCGGAGGAGGCCACGAACACGGCGTTCTGCTTCGGGCTGTAGGCCAGCTCGTACAGGCCCTTGGCCACGGTCTGGCGCTGCACGGCGGCGGTGGCGCTGACGGCGGGCGCGTTGTCGGCGAATGCAGAAGGCGCGCCGAGGCTGAGCGAAACGGCAACGGCCAGGGCGGCCGAGCGGAAGAGAGGAGTACGGAACATGCGAGCGTCCTTGAATGGGCACGGGAAGGTGTCCTGGCTCGCTGGGCCGTACTGCGACGGCCCGACCTGCATCTGTCTGCGCGGGTGGGCTGGCTGGGGTTGCCGGGGAATGGTAGCAGGTGGGGGGGCGTGGCGTGCGCCGGTGCAGGCATGGCACACGCTCGACCTTGGCGCTGCCCTCCGGCTATGCCATCCGTGGGCCGTGGCTCTGTTGCAGCTGCTGCTCTTCCTGCAGGCGCTGCACATCGCGCTGCGGCAGGTTCTGCGGCAACTGCGCCACCCGTTCGAACGAGGCCTCTACCGGTGCCTGCTCTGCCAGCTCCGCCGGCATGCTGGCGCGCTGGTGCGCCGGGTCACTGCGGTCCCCCTGCACGATGAACAGCTTCGGCGCGGTATCACCGCGCGGCTCGCCCAGCACCACTTCGTCCACACGCGAGAACTGCTGCTCCTTCGACAGCGCGAGCAGGCTGGCACTGACATTGCCGTTGCGTGCACCGAAGGCACCGAGGTCGGCCACCTGCTGGTGGATCTGGTTGAGGCGGGCATGATCATCGTGCGCCGAGTCTGCGGGCGTGCCGCTTGCCGCGAGGGTGCTGTTGCCGCGCCACTGCTCGCCGTTCTCGGTGAACATCCACTCGCGGAATGTCTGCTTCGGCATCGGGTTCCACTGCACCCTGTCCAGCTCGCTGCCCTTCACCTGCTGCGGAATGGCATTGACGGCGCGGATGTTGTCCAGGACCTTGGTGGCGCCCTCGTAGTTGTTGATCTCCCCGGCCAGCCCAACCGGGCGCAGGCCGGCGTGGTTCAGGGCACCCCATGCGAAATCGGTGCAGGCGTTGGAGAAGAAGTCGTAGTTCATGTCGAAGCCGTGCTTCTTCGGATCAGCCGAGAATTCGAGGATGCGATCGTACTGCTCCTTGCTGATCTCGATCGTGCGCTCGAAGCGGGGTTTGTCGTAGACCCGCAGATCCGTGTCATCGACTTTGCCCAGCGAGGGATTCGCACGGTCATTCCCCATCGTGAATCCCCTGCTCTTGGGAGCCGGGTCATCTGATCGCGTCAGCGAAAGAAACATGTGCCCGGCAAATGAAGGATCAAGCGGCATCTGCTGACCCGCTTCGTCCACGCCAACTCTCGGCGTGCCAGGCGCGGCCAGATGGATTGTGACGGTATAACGCTCAACGTCCTTGCTCATGCCCTACTTCCCTAGTGATTGATATCCAACAATAAGCTCGGCATGGAGCCCTTCCAGCTGCGGACGGTCCTCCATCAGGTCGACTGTCAACCGATACCGGCCCGGCTCCAGCCAACCGACATCCGCGACCTGAAGTACCTGATACAGCATCTCACGTGAGTGCAGACCGGCTTCGATCAGTGCGCCCTCATCCAGGCTTGTATCGGACAGATATCGCACAATCTCATCTTCTGGAATTCTCTGTGAGTCGCGCCCGTCAGGAGTGCTCTGCCATAGCTGTACAGGACCAGGTGCGCCGCCATCAATCCGCTCCAGGCGCAATCGCGTGGGTGGCCTTCCCAGCCTGATCTTCTCCCACGCGTCCAACAACGAGCGCCCGTCGGTATCCTGCAGCCGCAACCCAATGTTCAGGATCGGAATGGCCGGCTTCTGGAGTGCCGGCAAATCAAACGTGAGCTCGGCAATCCGACCGGCCTTCTGCAACTGCACGGCCCGCGTGAACGGCACAACCGTGCGGGCCTCGGCCTGTGCACGCGTCAGCAGGGGCGGCGCAACCTCAGGCGCTGGTGACGCACGGCATGCCGCCAGCGCGCCCAGCACCGCCAGTACCAGCAGCCCCCGCCGCAGTGGTCGCGTCATTGCTCCTTCAACCGCAGCGAATCGGCCACATCGGTCTTGGCCGCCACCTCGGTGGCGATGCTGGCCCGGCGGTGCCCTGGGTCGTTGCGGTCGCCCTGCACGATGAAGATGCTTTCGGCGGCATGGCTGTTCTGGGTCGGCCGGCTGAGCAGCACGTGGTCCACGCGCGAGAGGTTGTTCTGCTTGGCCAGCACCAGCAGGCTGGCGCTGATGCGCTGGCTGGCCGCATCGAACGGGCGGCCGTGCGCGGCGTCCAGCTCCGCTACCTTCTGGATCAGCTGCGAGAACAGGCGGTGGTCCGGATGCGAAGGGTCCAGCAGCGTGCCGGCCACTTCAATCGGCGTCGGCGGCGGCTCATCGCTGGCGCGGTCGCCCTGGCGATGATGCTCGGCCTCGTGCTCGGGCATCGCGTTATGGGTTTCGGCATTCAGATCGCTGCCCGGGAACGGCGCAGCGATGCACTGGATCTCCGGCAGGTTGAACAGCACCGCAAACTCGCCCAGGTTGCTGCCGCCGTCCAGCGGCACCGGCAGCGGATGCAGGCCTGCGTAATGCAGCGCCGCCCAGACGAAATCGCTACAGCGGTTGATGGTGGCCGGGCGATCCACATCGAATTCGAACTCGGCCGGTTCCTCGGCGAAATCACGCAGGCAGCCGTAGTGCTCCTCGGTGATTTCCAGGGTGCGGCTGTAGTACGGGTCCAGATGCTCGTCGGCATCGTCGTGGCGTACCTGCGCGTACTGCACGCCGGTGCGGGTTTCGCCCGGCGCCTGGCGCGGCGGCGCGAAGCCGTAGCTGTGGGCCTCGTCGCCCGCAGCGACCTGCAGGTACATGTGGCCGCGCGGCGAGATGCCCCCACTTTTCAGCGGGGTGCCGGGCGCGGCCAGATAAAGGGTTACGGTGTAGCGTGTTGCCTGCTCCATGCCTGTTCAGCCTTGATGGGTGCTGCGGTCCTGGGTGGATGATGGCATAGGTGGGATGGGGGTCAGCTGGAGGGAGAGAGGACGCCGATCGCAACTTGCTGAATGTGTGAGCCAGCCAGCAATAATGGGCCCGGACGTGAGCAAGTGCCCGCAGCGACTGGAGCTTGCCATTCCACCGATCTATAGTCGTTCCGATCATGCAAGGGAATCGCCCATGAGCAGAGCACCGGCTTGCCGGCTTGCCTCCTTCGCCCTGGTGGCCGTGCTCAGCACCACCGCCTGCGCGAAGGCCCCATCCACGGAAAAGGACCCGAACGGAACCCCCATGTCCGAAAGCGCAACCAGCCCACGTACGGTGGGCGGACAGACCTACACAACGCAGCCGGTGGAAGCTCGGCTTGGCCCGCACCGCTTCATGTTCCCGGCCAACCTCTACTACAATCAGACGGGCCCCCTGGCCGATGGGGGCGTCATGCTCACGGTGTTCTGGCCAGGTTTCGATGCAGCGCCGCCCGGTGATCGCCCGGTGCGCAGCACGCAGGACAGCCGGCGGCAGGTGCTGGTCGAGCTTAGATACATCGATCGCGTTCCCATCCAGAACTATCTGGCACGTCGGTCCAGTAGCGAAGCCACCAGCGCGCCGGGATCACTGGAGCGAAGGGACCCGGTAGAGAACCTTGCGCTGCGCGTTGCACAACCCGAGCGCTGGGGTCTGACGCCGTATGCGATTGACCCATCGTTGATGGCAGCCTATGCAAAGGACTCGGAGGCTGCGCTGGGCAGGCCTTACGTGCGCAACCCGGGGATGGAGCCAGACTGGTATGTGGCCCGCTCGGCGGAGGGGCAACTGACAACGTTCATCAGCTGCGACCCGGCAGACCGCATTCCTGACGGACTTGTAGTTCAGGGAAAGACACTTGAACGCGCCGGCGAAGGCCAGATCGCAATGTGCCGCCATTCCATCGTGGATGTGGGCGACAGCATCGCCATCGAGATGAACTATGCACGCGTCATGCTGAGCGACTGGCAGCGTCTGGAAACCAGCGTGCGTGATCTTCTGAGCCGCTATCGCGTTCAGCCGTAAACCGCATCTCAAGGATGAATCATGAGCGGACTTACCGATAAGGACATTCGTGTCCTGTCCTCCTACGCGAAGGAGGGAAACCGCGAGCTGTATTGGAACTATCTTGCGCAGCTTCCCGACAATGATGGCTACGGACTGCTGGCGTTGGGTGTTGTGCGCAACGACAGCCTCCCTGGCCGGGTGGCCAACAGCTTTGCAACCGCCGTTGCCGAGCAGCAGGCCACGCTGTTCGGCAACGAGAAGAACGTCGCGTTCACCGAGCGCAGGCAAGAAACCTTCGGCCAGGAGCTGATCAGGAACGACCTGGCGGAGCGCAAAAGTTGGATGGAGGCCGGCAGGCCCGATCTGGCACTCAACCTGCCCTACACCAGCACGCTCAAATCCCACGATGTTTCGTTCGAAAAGAACGACCTCAATGTGAACTGCTGGACGCCGCGCTTGCTGCTGGTGTCCACAGAGCACAAACGCGGTGAGCAGGCAGCCGAAAAGGTCTGGCAGAACATGCTGGACAACAGCGCGGCCGGCGCATTCCGTGCCGGCAAGACGGCCGTCAGCGTGCACCTGGATATGCCGCAGCCCGCTGGGCATTTCTACTTCGTTGAGCTGAGCAAGTTCGAGGGCGCAGCACTCCTGCAGCGCGACGCCGTAGATCCGAACGTGATTGGTACCAAGTTCGACTATCACAGCTACGACCCCAAGGACGGCAGCTGGAACCGCACAGTGGGCGTTCCCCCACTCGATAGAACAACCAAAGAGGCCGATCCCGCCGAGATTTCCGTTTTGAATGAGACCCGCGAGGTTCGCTTGGAACGCGAGGCCAAGGCGAAGCAGTTTCATCCTGAAGATCCCTACAGAGAGATCGCCAAGAGCCCACGCGTGGTGTCTACGCAGGAATCCGAGCCTCTCTTTACGGAAGGACGCCGCATCGCGGCGATAGAGCCAGGCAGCCCGGACTACGCGCTCCATCAGCAGATTCGCCAGGGCGTCGCTGCACTGGACGAGAAGCACGGCCGCCCCTTCGACGCGACCAGTGAGAACCTCGCCGCCAGCCTGACAGTGAAGGCACGCGAGCAGGGTCTGGAACAGGTGGACCATGTGGTGCTGAGCAACGCCACGGCCAATCAGCCGGCGGGTCACACCATCTTTGTTGTACAAGGCGACCTATCTGACCCCGCCCACCTGCGTGCAGGAATGCCCACTGCCGTGGCTGCACAAACGCCGGTGGCTGAGTCGCTGCAGCAACTGGCTGTGGTGAGCGATCAGCGCGAGCTCGCCCGTCAGAATGAGCAGCAGGTGCTGGATGCACGTACGCAGGAACAACAGAGCCACGCCATACGCATGGGCTGAGCGCCTCAGGTTGAGGCGGCCTCCCTCGGAGCCAGAGATCGCAGCCCCTGAGACTTCCCTAGGTCATTCTCCCTTGCTTCGGGAGGATGACCATGACCAAGATCGACCCTGCATGGCTGGAAGCTTTCGACGTGGAGCTTCTCTACCTGTTCGCCATCGATCATGGCGACGCCGGCATGGATGAGTACCTGCTGGGTTGCTACGCAGACCTTCCGCCACACGAGGCGGCGCTGGCGTTCGGCAGCGACTACGACCTGGAGCGCGACGATGCGCTGTGGCCACGGCCGGGCGTGGCGCTGCAAAGTTAAGCCGTGTCGCAATCGGCACGCTGCGCGAATGGGCCCTGTGGGCCACATGTCGCTTTTGGGATCCCGAACAGCTGCAAACCGTGCTTTTCAATGCGCATTCGGGCGGTAACTTAACACCGGCCGAAACCACTGCGCCGCAAGGGTTCTGCCGCGCGCGCGCCATGCAACAATGCCGTAAGCGTCGGCATTTACGGCCTCTGCGGTCTACGGTTTCTTGGCATCTCGCAACCATGCGAGTACATCTTGGCATGCCACCTCACACAGGGTGGCACGGGCGTCGAAAACCCGGTCAACAACCATGTGTTTGCGCTTGTCAGCCGGCGTCACGTTCGTGTGGCGCCGGCTGGCAATCCGTTCGCGGTCCATGGCGGGCGGTGCGTGGGGGTCTTCGGACCCGCCGGATTGGTTGTTGACCGGTTTTCGAGCCTCGCATCGTCCGCCACTTTTATCGGTGGCGCTGCTGTCTGTCCTGTACGGAGCATTACCATGAACACATCGGACTTCCGTTCCCTGCACGCGCAGTACGATCCGGTTGAGGCCGAAGCCGACCGCGATCCCTCCCACGATCCCAGCGCCTTCGTCGCCACGCTGCGACGCATCGGATCTGGCGCAGCTGCGGATGGCCAGCCTTGGCCGGAACGGCATCAACTGCCTGGGCGGTGTCTTCAGTTGGCGGATGCGGATTGCGCGCTGGCCGGGCTACGTGTGGTGGCGGAGCTGATGTTGGCTGCGGAGCGAACTCGGCAGAACGGCGCGCCCGAGGAGTACCTGGGGGACCGGGTGATGGAAGGGTTGAAGATGGCGTGTGTGGCGTTGACTGCGCAGGCTATTGAGCGGCTGCAGGTTCGGGAGTAGAGCGCACCTCGCTGCGCACATCGAATGCAATGTACGGATCGTATGCACGGTCCGAAGTATTCGCCGCTGTCTGAGCCTTTAGCCTCTAACACTAGCCTCACTATGCCGAGCCGGACTTTGCTTGCCCTGACGACGGCAGCGCTACTGGGATTGATCATTGGAGGGACGTACACGCCGGCCACCGCAATGAGTTTTGAGAACTACCCAAGACTCACCGACTCGGAGTTTGCCTTGTTCCAGGCCGACGCCGAGAACTTTGCCGAAGCGTTGGCTTGCCAAGGCGTCACCGTCGGAAAACATGATTCCAGTAGACGCTTCTTTGATATGAGCGTACTTGGCGATGCCATTCTGTTTGTGGACAACTCTGGGCTGAGTCTTCTGATAGTCACCATGTCCACGGTCGCAAGCGATACAATGGAGCTACAGCGCTGGAAAGATGGATGGGGCTCACCAGAGAGACGCAGGAGCAACTTGAGCCCATCTGAGAACAGCTGCCCTCCGCTCTCGTCCAAATAGCCCCCATCTGCACCCTGCCCCCACAGCCGAATGCGTCAACCAATGACACAAGCAACGTGGTTCTGGCTAGAATCCTTGGCACTTAGCTTCTGGGACAGGGATCTAGGATGGAACTCCCATTCGAGGTGGGCGCGCTCTACAACCGTCAAAAGCAGATCCACGGTGTATTTGGCGGGCAACAGCAAGGCGGCATTTCGACACCCAAGGAGTATCCGCTAGTCATCGCGTTCACTGGCCAGGCCGGCGTATCTCATGGCTACCATGATTTCTGGGACGACGACGAGGTCTTTCACTACTTCGGTGAGGGTCAAGTCGGAGACATGAAGTATGTGGCGGGCAACCGAGCGATCGGCGAGCACGCCAAGGATGGCAAGACGCTTGTAGTGTTTCAGATGATGGGTAAGGGGCGGCCCTACCGGTATCTTGGTAGATTCATGTGCCAGTCCTCCTACGTTCGGCCCGGCACGCCAGATCGAGAAGGGCAGCCAAGATCTGCGATCGTGTTCCGCCTGAGATCATTGGAAGCCTCGCTGGGCCTTGCGGCAAGTGAGAAGGACCAGGCTGAGATCGATGCCGCGATCGATGACGTCGGCGCAACCAGCACAAGACGCGAAACCGAGGTGCGGACAAAACAACGCCTGTTCCGCGAGCGCCTGATCGGCGTTGAGAAGGGTTGCCGACTGACCGGCATTGAGGATCTGAGATTCCTTCGCGCGAGCCATATTAAGCCATGGGCAGATAGCACTCCTAGCGAACGCATTGATGGCGAGAACGGGCTACTGCTGGCCCCGCATGCGGACCTGCTGTTTGATCAGGGTTGGATTAGCTTTTCGTCGAGTGGCCGCATACTAGTTTCGAACAGGCTGCCGTCTGACGTGCAAGTTCGGCTCGGTCTGAGCTTGGATACATCACTTCGATATGGAGTTTTCTCGCCGAAGCAGATTCGCTTTTTAGAATTCCACCAAGACGTTGTTTTTGACCATTCCCCACAAACTTACCGAGAGTACTGATCGCCAAGCCTGCTTCAACAGCCCACTGATTTCCGGAGCTCACGTTGCCCCTCAAGTGCACGTTCTGCCCCTCCCCGCCAGTTCTGTTGCTGGCAGTGCGGAACAACGAACCACCGCTTCCGGCCGTAGCTGCCCTCTAATTTCTTATAGTCGCAGTCGTTGAATACCAGGCCGTTGTGCGAGCGAGAAAGGGCATGAGGGCCTGAGCAAGCTAGGCAGATGCAATGCTCGCCTTACCGGTTTTCGACAGGTGCCAACTAAACAACTGTTGTGCCTAGCTGTACCCAGCAGCGGATCACCAATGCACAGATCATTCACACATCCGAGCAGCCCCCCCCTCCCGCACAGTTCGGTGAGCCAGCGCTGACCGGTGTCCCGGCGCGCGACACCTCTGCTTCAATCCACGATCGCTGGCCAAGTGGAAGTTTGCGCTCCTGCCAACCCAACAGTTGGAAAGTCCGCTGCACCGTGCTATTGCAATGCCGAACAATGACGCGGCTTCGACAATCTCACTGAACGCCTCGTCCAGATCGACTCTGGACCTTTCCCGCTCTTTTACATCAGTCGGATCACCATACGACGAAGCCCGGGACGCAGCAAGTTGCGCCCTTACCTACTGACGTGAAATAACTTTGGCCAATTGCAGTGCTTGCCGCCGCAAAACATCCTCTCCCAACCTCTCGCCTGAAGCCTTGCCCAAGTATCTAACTGCCTTTTTCACATCAGTAGAGAGATAGGTTTTAGCAATCTCAATATTCATTTTTTGGCGTATCCTAGACTTGTCAAACGGCCGTCTAGCCAGATGAATCGCCTCCTTGTAGAGAGCCTCCCCTTTCTCTCTCTTCATCCTCCTCATATTTATCAACCCCATTGTTGCAGTCACATAGGGGTCAAAATGAACGTATGAAGATACATGGCCAATTAGCCTTAGTGCATCATCCAACGCACCAATCTCGGCGAAGCCGAATGCGATGTTATTTATAGCGACCTTGTCATTAACAAAATAGTCAGGACATCTAGATTTAAACCAGTAAAGAGTACTGGCGAGCCTGGCGTCATTATTTCTGTTTACACCCAAATGCGCGGCTTCAGCGGAGGCAATCCAGACAGCCAAGTCACTTGATATTCTTTCTGCGCCGATTAAATTAGCGGTAACTTCAAACGCCTCATCAAAACGCTTCAACTTAATTAGTGAATTCACATGAGATGAGTATATATCCCAGAACTCAGAATCTCCCGCAAGATCATAATCTTGATCTTGTGCAATTACATGAGAAGTAATCGCAAGCGCCTGCTCGTATTGCCCGACGGACGAGAGCAAATGGGCTGAATTCCGAGTTATCAAGAGATCAAGTGCAAGTCCGCCTTCACTTTCGGAGTGAAGTGCCTGCTTGAAGGCCTGAAGCGCTCGCGCATGATCCTTCTTGCGCGCATACGCAACTCCCAAGTTGTTCCAGACACCAGCTGTGGGATTGACTGCGCCTTGGCACTTCAGGGCAGTAACACTATCGTCTATCAGCCCAACTTTCAGCAGGGATCTAGCAAGGCGCTCCCAGATTGCCGGGTCCTTTTGCTCAAATTCAGTAAAATATCGGAGGACGGGAATTACATCGTCATCCAAACCAAGCTGAGCATTAATATCCGCATATAGCAACAGGGCATTTCGATTGAATGGATCCAGAGAAATTGATCTCTTCAAACACTTTGACGCCTGTCTAATCTGACCAAGACCAAGATATGCCAGGCCAAGATTGCAGTATGCCACTGAAGAATTTGGCCGTTCGTCCACCGCAATCTTCAAAATTCCAATAGCTTCCTTGAACCGCCGCTCGACGATGAATAGAGCTCCCTGGAACAATCTTTCCGAGTAGCCGGATGGGTTGACATCCAACGCTATAGTTAGCCAGTACTTAGCTGCCTTCAAATCGCCTTCGCGAACACTGAACGCCGCCAGCCTCAGCGAAGCAATGGAATCTTCACCAGCGATTTTGGCGAGTATCTCTTTCGCAGAATCAATTCTCCCTTGACGAGCCGAAACCTCGCCAAGCTTGCGAGAAAAAATTGCCGAATCTTCCAAATCTATCGCTGCACGAACGGCTGCGGACTCCTCAACTAAATTTCCAAGGATAGAGTGGAGGTTCGCCAACCGGTTATGGAATGTCGCTGAATATTTGAACCTATCGAACTTCTGAAGCATCGATGCCAGATGAGCCTGGGCAGATTCGCGAAGATGTTCGTTGTGATTTCCATCGACTTTCAATGAGAATGAATTCTCACCCAGCATCTGCATCTCATTGATGTCAGCCAATGGCGGCGACACGAGCGTTAGAGGGTTGCTCGCATCGTCCGTAAAGACAACCTCAAATCTCGCAGGTGTTGCCGAAAGAGAGGGAACGCCTTGAGTTTCCTTAATCTCATCCATCACACCCTCGCCGAGTCCAAATTCCGCAACCCGATAACGCGTTGAGCGCGAGCTGCAGCTTTTGCGGCCCTCGCGGCCCTCCTATCTGCAGCTTGCTTCGCTTTTCTCTTGGCAAGCTGTTGATTTTCAATAATACGTATTGCATTCCAGGAAACTTCACGAATCCTTCTAAAGCTGATGGTCCGCTGCTGAAAATCCGGGACCGTCATTCTACCGACGAGCGAAGTAAGAATATCCGCAATGCACAGTGGAGCACTTGAGCCTGCGCCACTAAGAGTGACTGGACTCAATCCATGAAGCAATTTGGGCGCCTCTCGAGACCAAGAATTCAACTTAGCTTCCACTGAAACCTCCGACCCAACTTTCGATCGGAGAGCTGCGAACCTAACGTCAAAGTCCGAATTGACCCGCCTAAATGCAGCAGGAAAATCATCATGGTGAAATAATTCGAACAGCATGCATCCTAGAGCGAAAACGTCGCTCAACGGCGCAACCGTTCGTGCGCCCGATAATCCACAGAACGCCTCTGGAGCAGAGTACATCAACATTCCAACTGGTCCACCGTAACTGGACGAAATTGGTGCGGAGTCGTAGCGAGCCGCTGTCCCCAAGTCGATCGCGACTACTTCACGACCATCGATTCGTTGCTGGGCCCGGAAATTATCAGCCTTGAGATCTCGATGAAAAACCCCCCTTGAATGAAGGCTCTCCACAGCAAGCACTACCTCATTGAATATTTTTAGCTTCTCGATCGCAGGCTTGGTGCCCTGGCTTTGAAAATACTCATCTATATCATCATCGAGCCAATCAACTGCAAAGTAACTGGCTGGAAGAGTGATGACAATCCCACCTGAAACGGCGGCTTGCAGATTGTAAGTATTAAAATTTGAAAGAACCTGAAGACACCTGGGTGCGCCAATGAGTCTGGTTAGAATTTCATGCTCTCTCTCAAAGCTCTTTATTCGATAAACATCCGCCTTGTTGGGATCCAGATCGAAGAACTTCAAGGCAACTTCATTTCCAGTTAACTCATCCTTTGCGCGAAAAATGAGAGAGAAGAAGCCGCGCTTTGGGCCCGATATCGGCACGTTAACTAGCTGCAAATTTGAATAGCGATTTTCAAATAACTCGAGGGATTCAAGAGTATCAACAAGAAGCTGGCTATTTCCGTGCAGCATAGGGCCTCCCTTGGCTTCAACCTCCTCCCCCCCTAAGCAGAGGGAGGAGGAGAACTTTCTATAGATCAAACCCCAACAGGATTAGCCTTCTCAGGATCGATCTTGTACTGCTTGATCGCCCGGGCCACATCCTTCGCGGTCATCTTCCCTTCCTTCGCCAGCGCCGCAATCGCGGCATGCGCGATGTAGTAGCGGTCAACCTCAAAGAACCGGCGCAGGTTCGCACGCGTATCCGAACGGCCGAAACCATCGGTACCCAGCACGGTGTACGACATCGGCACGAACGCGCGGATCTGGTCCGCATACGCACGCACGTAGTCGGTGGCGGCAATCGCCGGGCCCTGGCGGCCTTCCAGCAGCTCGGTCACGTAGGCCTTGCGCTGCTCTCCTTCCGGATGCAGGCGGTTGGCACGTTCCACGTCGAAACCATCGCGACGCAGTTCGTTGAAGCTCGGGCAGGACCAGATGTCGGCGGTCACGCCGAAGTCCTTGTCCAGCAGCTCGGCCGCGGCAATCGCTTCGCGCAGGATGGTGCCCGAGCCCAGCAGCTGCACGCGCAGCTCGCCCTTCTTCGGCTTGCCGGCGTCGGTCAGCAGGTACATGCCCTTGACGATGCCTTCGGCCGCGCCTTCCGGCATTTCCGGGTGGGTGTAGTTTTCGTTCATCAGGGTGACGTAGTAATACTCGTCCACCTGGTCTTCCATCATGCGCTTGGTGCCGTGCTGCAGGATCACCGTCACTTCGAAGCCGAAGGTCGGGTCGTAGCTGCGCACGTTCGGGATGCCACCGGCCACCAGGTGGCTGAAGCCATCTTCGTGCTGCAGGCCTTCACCGTTCAGCGTGGTGCGGCCGGCGGTGCCACCCAGCAGGAAGCCGCGGGTACGCATGTCGGCAGCCTGCCAGGCGATGTCGCCCACGCGCTGGAAGCCGAACATCGAGTAGTAAATGTAGAACGGCAGCATCGGCACGTTGCTGACCGAGTAGCTGGTACCAGCGGCCATCCACGAGCTGATCGCACCCGGCTCGCTGATGCCCTGCTGCAGCACCTGGCCGCTCTGGTCTTCGCGGTAGAACATCAGCTGGTCCGCGTCGACCGGCTTGTACTTCTGGCCGAACGGCGCGTAGATGCCGATCTGGCGGAACAGGCCTTCCATACCGAAGGTACGGGCTTCGTCGGCCACGATCGGCACGATGTGCGGGCCCAGCTCCTTGTCACGCAGGGTGATGTTCAGGCTCTGCACGAAGGCCATGGTGGTGGAGTAGCTGCGCTCGCCGCTGCTCTTCAGCAGGCGCTCGTAGGCTTCCAGCTTCGGCGCCACGAAGGTCTTGTCGGCCTTGCGGCGGCGCTGCGGCAGGTAACCGCCGAGCGCGGCACGGCGTTCCTGCAGGTACTGCACTTCCGGCGAATCCGGGCCCGGGTGGTAGAACGGCACCTGGCCGTCGGCCAGCTGCGCATCGGTCACCGGAATGTTGAAGCGGTCGCGGAAGTGGCGCACCGCCTCGTCGTCCAGCTTCTTGGTCTGGTGGGTCGGGTTCAGCGCTTCACCGGCGCTGCCCATGCCGTAACCCTTCACGGTCTTGGCCAGGATGACGGTCGGCATGCCCTTGGTGTTCACGGCCTGGTGGTAGGCGGCGTACACCTTGTGCGGGTCGTGGCCACCACGGTTCAGGCGCCAGATGTCGTCGTCGCTCAGGCCGGCCACCATCGCGGCGGTTTCCGGGTACTTGCCGAAGAAATGCTCGCGTGTATACGCGCCGCCGAAGGCCTTGCAGTTCTGGTATTCGCCGTCGACGGTTTCCATCATCAGCTTCTTCAGGACGCCGTTGGTGTCCTTGGCCAGCAGGGCATCCCAGTAACCGCCCCACAGCAGCTTGATCACGTTCCAGCCGCCGCCACGGAACACGCCTTCCAGTTCCTGGATGATCTTGCCGTTGCCGCGCACCGGGCCGTCCAGGCGCTGCAGGTTGCAGTTCACCACGAAGATCAGGTTGTCCAGGCCTTCACGGCCGGCCAGGGCGATGGCACCCAGGGTTTCCGGCTCGTCGCTCTCGCCGTCGCCGATGAAGCACCACACCTTGCGGTCGGACTTCTCGATCAGGCCACGGTTTTCCAGGTAGCGCATGAACTGCGCCTGGTAGATGGCGGCCAGCGGGCCCAGGCCCATCGACACGGTCGGGGTCTGCCAGTAGTCCGGCATCAGCCACGGGTGCGGGTACGAGGACAGGCCACCGCCGTCCACTTCCATGCGGAACTTGTCCAGCTGCTCTTCGCTGATGCGTCCTTCCAGGAAGGAACGCGCGTAGATGCCCGGGGCGCTGTGGCCCTGGATGAACAGCAGGTCGCCCGGGTGGTTTTCGCTCGGGGCGCGCCAGAAGTGGTTGAAGCCCACGTCGTACAGGGTGGCGCCGGAGGCGAACGAGGCGATGTGGCCGCCCAGGTCACCCGGCTTGCGGTTGGCGCGCACCACGGTGGCCATCGCGTTCCAGCGGATGATCGAACGGATGCGCCATTCCAGCTCGGCGTTGCCCGGGCTCTTGGCCTCGAACTGCGGTTCGATGGTGTTGACGTATTCGGTGGTGGGAGAGAACGGCAGGTAGGCGCCCGAACGACGGGTCAGTTCCACCATGCCTTCCAGCAGCTGATGCGCGCGCTCGGAGCCCTCGACATCAATAACGGCCTTCAACGACTCGATCCACTCCTGGGTTTCCACAGGATTCGGGTCGTTGTTCAGCACCTCGTTCAACCAGTTCATTAGCGCTCCCATTACCGCACGCACGCGCGCGACTGTTGTATAGATTTCTAGACCGCAAAGTGTAGCGCACCAAGGGCTTTCGTCACTTGGCTACGCTGGCGTATGGACGCATGCGGCCAGTGTCCGCAAGGCCTGTCCCGGCCTGTCCGGCGGCAGGACAGGCCCTTGTTTCCGGGTACTGCGGCACCTTGGAGCCGGTGCCCGGCTGTCGCGCTGGACCCGGAGCCACCATGTGCAGGACGCAGTGTTACTGCGGCCGATGACGGTTGTGCGGCGCCCGCGCACCCTGCGGTATCGACCGCGGGCGCGGGCGCTTGACCGGCGACAACGTGTCGCACCCCTGGATTGCCGCGGGCGACCGCCGCGTCGCCTGGAGCGGTGCGCGGACGGGCCGTGGCCCAAAACAGACGCGCTTGTGGCCGGATCGATGATTGCCGGGCTCGCGCTATCGATATATCGTTTGCACACTCGTTTACCGATATATCGAAATGAGCCGTACGTCTTCTCCCAGAGCCCGTTCCACCGATCCGGATGTGCCGCGCCGCAACGGCCAGCCACGGGTGCTCAGCCGGGGCGACCTGCGCCTGCTGGTGCTGGCCCTGATCGGCGAGCAGCCACGCCATGGCTACGAGCTGATGCAGCTGATCAGCAACCAGTTCATGCAAGCCTATACGCCCAGCGCCGGCACCATGTACCCGCTGCTGGCCAGCTTCGAGCAGGCCGGCTGGATCGAGGCGGAGGAAGTGGACGGCAGGCGGATCTTCCGCATCACCGCTGCCGGCGAGTTCGAGCTGAAGGTGCAGCGCACCCAGGTGCGGCTGGCGCAGCGACGTGCCTTCGACCGTGCCCGCGAGATCACCAAGGCCTCGCTGCCGCCGCCGCTGGCCACTGCCCTGCGCGAGTTCAAGCGGGCGCTGGTGCATCACCACGGCCGCTGGGCCGAGGGCGAGGCGGACGAGGTGGCGGCGCTGCTGAGCCGGGCGTCCGCCCTGCTGAACGGTACTGCCGGTAGCGAGGCATCACCCCTTTCAACGACCCAGCCAGACTGAATCCAGCCAGGTCTCCCCCCATGCCGCGCGCGCCCGCGCGACACCTTTACAGGTAAAACCCCATGACCGAACACAACAACACGCGCCTGCGCCTGGATGTGCGCTTCCGTGAACTGACCGTGCTGCGCACCGAAGAAGTCACCCCGCACATGCGCCGCGTGGTGCTGGGCGGCGACGACCTGGCCGGCTTCGATTCGCCCGGTGCCGACGACCACATCAAGCTGTTCTTCCCCAACGCCAGCGGCGAGATGGTGCTGCCGGTGCTGACCGCCGAAGGCCGCAGTTACCCGGACGGCAAGGCGCCCTCGCCGTCGCGCGACTACACCCCGCGCGCGTGGGACCACGAGGCTGGCGAGCTGGCCATCGACTTCGTGCTGCACGACCAGGGCGTCGCCGGGCCGTGGGCCGAGCGCGCGCAGCCGGGCGACACGCTGGTGATCGGCGGCCCGCGCGGCTCGTTCGTGGTGGCCGACACCTACGACGCCTACGTGCTGATCGGCGACGAGACCGCACTGCCGGCCATCGCCCGCTGGCTGGACGTGCTGCCGGACGGTGCCGAAGTGCAGGCCTTCATCGAAGTGCGCGACGAGGCCGAGCGCCAGGACCTGCCGCAGTACGAGAACGTGCGCATCCACTGGCTGGAGCGCAACGGCTTCCCGGCGGCCAGCAGCACGCTGCTGGAAGACATGCTGACCGACTTCGAGGCCCCGGACGGTGATGTCTTCTACTGGATCGCCACCGAATCGCGCCGCGCACGGATGATGCGCAAGTTCATCGAAGGCCACCTGGGCGTGCCGCGCGATTGGATCCGCTCGACCGGCTACTGGAAGGCCCACCCGGACGAAGCCGACGGCGATTGATCAAAGGACGGTAGGTGCGGACCGTTGGTCCGCACGCCCTCCGAAGGGTAGTGCCGGCCGCTGGCCGGCAACCTCATGAACCCTCGGCAAGAACCTGCAGTTGCCGGCCAGCGGCCGGCACTACCATCTGCCGCGTCCACCCGAACCGCTGCGCGGCCCAGATCTCCAGCGCCACCAGCAGTGCGACGACCAGCAGCGGCAACAGCAGCCCGAAGTACACGCCGGGCATCATGCCGTTGATCTGCGCCTTCACCAGCCGCAGCACGCCACGGGTGTGCAGCAGCTCATCCACATGCATGGTCAGCGCCTCGCGCACCACCTTGGGTTCCAGGCCGAGGGTGCCGGCCTTGTCCACCAGCGTGTCTTCCACCATGCCGCGCAGCAGGCCTTCGCGCACCTTGCCGATCACCCAGCCGGTACCGCGCGCCAACGGGCCGTTGCCAAGACGGTCCAGGCCGGGCAGCGGATGTTCGCTGAGGTAAGCCGAGGCGATGGTGTCGGCCACATCGCCCACCGTGCCCTGGCTGCGCAATGCCTCGCGCATGCGCGGGTCGTCCAGCGAGTCGGTGAAGCCTTCGCTCCAGCCTTCCACCAGGGTCTGCAGGTGCGGCTGGAAATGATCAAGCTGCTTGAACAGCGCGCGGTGCGCACCGGCGGTGAAGCCCAGCTGCAGGCCGAAGAAGGCCGTGGCCAGCGGCAGCAGCACCACGTAGCTGGCCAGCAGCCAGTGATGCCAGCGCTTGCGCCGCTGCAACCAACCCCGACGGTGCAGCCAGCGCCAGCCGAGGATGCCTAGCACCAGGCCAAGCAGCGTACCGAGCACGCTGCCGCCCAGCAGATCGAGCACGCTCAGGCCCGACCAGAACTCGTTCAACCAGTACTGCGCGTCCTGCATGGGTCTTCCTTCCGTGGGTGCGGCTGCGCCTGAAATGCCAGCCAGGTAGAGTCGACTGCTAGTCGACTATCGTGCGCAGCGCGGGGGTTTCCGGCATCGCGCCAAGAGCAGTCGACTAGCAGTCGACTCTACCAAAGCGGAGGCCTCCCGGCCCGGAGCACACCAAGCAATGCGACAATCGCGCTCCTTTCTTGCAGCAACGAGGCCCCCATGGCCAAACTGACCCTGGCCGGCGTGGATGCGCTGCGTACCCGCTTTGCCGATGACGCCGCCTGCGATGCGGCGCTGGCCGCGTTCGCCGACAGCGCTGCACTGCGCGCGCCGCTGCGCGAGCTGGTGGCGGCGCAGCACCGCTACCTGCAGGCCGAATTCGAAGTGGCGCAGGTGGCCGACGTGCTGCGCCGTGACCAGAAGTACGCGCCGGTAGGCCGCCCGTCGGTGCACATCGTGCAGCTGCGCAAGCAACAGGCGGCCACCAAGCAGGCGGCGCTGATCGCGCGCCAGGTGGTGGCGCAGGCCGCGCAGACGTTCGCACGGGCCAGCGGGCTGGCGGTGAAGGCCAAGCAGAGCCCGAGCGAAGCGTGCGTGGCATGGTTGGGCGCATTGCGCTGAGCACTCCTGCTTCGGAGGGGGCCGCCCCCACCGACAGGGTAGTGCCGGCCGCTGGCCGGCAACCCCTCGTGATCGGGCGCCTCGCAAGCAGCCGGCCAGCGGCCGGCTCCACCCGCACCCCAAAAAAGAAGGCCCGCTTTTCAGCGGGCCTTCTGCCTTCTCACGACGAGTGAGTCGGGTACATCAAGCCGCCCGCTTCTCGCCGGTGGCTTCGGTGGTGATGCGGATCTTCACTTCATCGCTGACGTTCGGGGCGTAGGCGCCGACGCCGAAATCGCTGCGCTTCAGGGTGGTGGTGGCATCGAAGCCGGCGGCCGGAACCTTGGCCATCGGGTGCTCGCCGCCGCCGTTGACGGTGACGTCCAGGGTGACCGGCTTGGTGATGCCCTTGATGGTCAGGTCGCCAGTGACGGTCAGCTTGTTGGTGCCGGCCGCTTCCACCTTGGTGCTCTTGAAGGTGGCATCGGCGAACTTGGCGGCGTCGAAGAAATCGGCGCTCTTCAGGTGCTCGTCGAACTTGGCGGTGAAGCTGTTCAGGCCGCTCAGCGGCAGCTTCACTTCCACGGTGGACTTGGTCACGTCTTCGGCGTTGTACACCAGGGTGCCTTCGACGTTGCCGAAGTGCGCGCTCGGGTTGGAGAAGCCGAAGTGGCTCCACTGCGCCAGCACGTCGGTGTGGCTCGGGTCCAGCTTGTAGGTGCCCGAGGCGATCTTGATCGCTTCGGCGGCCGGCGCGGCAGCAGCGGCATCAGCCGCCGGGGTGGCGGCCTGCTCGGTGGTGGCCGGGGCGGCAGCATCGGCCGCCGGGGCAGCGGTGTCGGCCGGCTTGGAGCAGGCGGCGATGGCCAGGGTCAGGGCCAGCGGCAGCAGCAGTTTACGGGTGGCGCTCATCTGAGGAACTCTCCGGATCGTAGGGTGGGTACACGGTGCAGCAAGAGCCCGCCGCACGACGGCGGGCCCGAAACCGATACAGCGTCTTACGCGATGCGCGCCGCTTCGTCGAACGACAGGCGCGGCAGGCGCGGGAACAGGCCCGCCGGGTCACCGTAACCCAGGTTGACCAGGAAATTCGACTTGATGGAGGTGCCGGCGAAGAAGGCTTCGTCGACCTTGGCCGGGTCGAAGCCGGACATCGGGCCGGCATCCAGGCCCAGCGCGCGCGCAGCCAGGATCAGGTAGGCGCCCTGCAGGCTGCCGTTGCGGATGGCGGCTTCGTGGCGGCCTTGCTGCGGGCCGTCGAACCAGGCCTTGGCATCGGTGTGCGGGAACAGGTACGGCAGCTTCTCGTGGAAGTCCAGGTCGAAACCGATGATGACGGTGACCGGCGCGGCCATGGTCTTGGCCAGGTTGCCTTCGGACAGCGCCGGGGCCAGCTTGTCCTTGGCCTCCTTCGAGGTGACGAAGACGAAGCGGGCTGGCGTGGTGTTGGCCGCGGTGGGGCCCCACTTCACCAGGTCGTACAGTTCCTTCAGCAGGCTCTCGGGGACCGGCTTGTCGAGGAAGGCGTTCTGGGTGCGGGCCGTGCGGAACAGCTGGTCGAGGGCGGCGGCGTCGAGCGCGTGGGACATCGGTGGATCTCCAGGGCGGCGAAGGGAAGTCAGTGCCCGCGGGCGGCGCGGGGCGAAACGACGAGCCGCAGTGTAGAGTGTCGCGACTGTTGCAACACCCAGCAGGGCTGAAACGAATTAATGCCAATGGTGAAACGATCGAGCGCGCCGTGGACGGTCACTGACGGCCGCGCGGGCAATGTCCGCCAGGCGGTCGCGCTGGCCTCGGCACTGCGCCAGGGCACCCACCGACCGCTGCTCCTGCAACCGCGTGCGCCCTGGCGCTGGCTGTCGCCGCGGCGCCTGCCCGGCGATGTCAACGGCTACGGCGAGGCCTTTGCGTCACTAGCCAACGAGGCGCCGGCGCTGGCCATCGGCTGCGGGCGCCAGGCCGCTGGCGCGCTGCGCGTGCTGCGTGCACGCGGCAGCCAGGTGGTGCAGATCCTCGACCCGCGCATCAGCGCCCGCCATTGGGACGTGGTGGTGGTGCCCGAACACGATGCCCTGCGCGGCAGCAACGTGCTGACCTTGCTCGGCAGCCTCAACCCGGTGGACGATGACTGGCTGGCCTGGGGCCGCGCCGCGTTCGCCGGCTTCAGTACCCTGCCCGGCCCGCGCACCGCACTGCTGGTCGGTGGGCCGACGCCGCTGGCACCGTGGGACGAGACCGCGATGGTCGGCGTGTTCCAGGCGTTGGCCGAGCAGATCCGCAGCGAAGGCGGCAGCCTGCTGGCAACGACCTCGCGTCGTACGCCGCCGGCCCTGGCCGAGGTCCTGCGTGCGAAATTCGCCGACCTGCCGCACGTGATCTGGGGCGATGGCGGCGACGGCACCAATCCCTATGGTGGCCTGCTCGGCTGGGCCAACCGCGTGGTGGTCTCGCCCGATTCGGTGAACCTGCTCTCGGAGGCGTGCGCCACGCGCATGCCGGTGATGGTGGCGCTGGCCAGTACCGCGCAGGGCCGCCTGGCGCGCTTCCAGCAGCAGCTGCGCGCGCGTGGGCGATTGCAGGCGCATTGGCTGGACTGGCAGTACGACCGCATCGAACCGCTGCGCGAAACCGCGCGGGTGGCGGCGGAAGTGAAGCAGCGCCTGGCATTGGGGTAGTGCCGGCCGCTGGCCGGCAACGCTGTACCTGGCATCTCGGTAGTGCCGGCCGCTGGCCGGCAACGCTGTACCTGGCATCTCGGTAGTGCCGGCCGCTGGCCGGCAACGCCGCACCTGGCATCACGGTAGTGCCGGCCGCTGGCCGGCAACGCCGCACGCATTGCCAAACCCTGCCGTTGCCGGCCAGCGGCCGGCACGACCCGATCGCGCGGCGCAAGGGCGTGGATCGCCCGTTGCGCCGAGCAGCGTATGATCGGCGCGCGGGCCTGCCCGCCGTTGAAGGTATCGACATGGATCGTTTTTCCCGCCTGCCTGGCGCCCTGCTGCTGATCGCCAGCCTGCTGCTGGCCGCACCAGCCTGGGCCAACAGCACCGCCTGCCGCGAGCGCTCCCCCAGCGTGGCCTCGCAGGCGGCGATGCTGGACGTGGCCTGGACCACCGCCGAACGGCTGGACGCGCTGCCCGACGTGGACGTCGTGGTCGCCGCGCGCGGTGGCCAGGACCTGAGCCGCTACGGCCTGCGCCACAGCCACCTGGCCTTCCTGCTGCGCGAGGACGACGGCCGCTGGCGTGCGATGCACCTGCTCAACCGCTGCAAGACCGACAGCTCGCAGCTGTACCACGAGGGCCTGGGCAACTTTGTCGGCGAGAGTGGCGGCCATACCGACCTGCGCATTGGCGTACCGTCGGCGCCGTTGCGTGCGGCCCTGCGCGCGATGCTGGTGTCGCCCTCGATCCAGCCCAAGGCGCTGCACGAAACGAAGTACAACGTGGTTGCCTACCCGTTCGCCACCGACTACCAGAACTCCAACCAGTGGGTGCTGGAAGTGCTGGCGGCGGCGATGGCGCAGGCCGAAGGCACGCCGGCCATCGTCAAGCGCGAACAGGCGCAGCACTGGCTGCGCCAGCACAAATACCAGCCCAGCGTGCTGCACATCGGCCTCGGCAAGCGCGTGGGTGCGCGCCTGTTCGTGGCCAACGCCACCACCACCGACCATCCGGCCGGCGAACGCATCTCTGGCAACTATTCGGTGGTGACGGTGGAATCGGTGTTCGACTTCCTGCACCAGCGCAGCCAGCTGCAGCAGGAACTGGTGATCCCCCATGTGCCGGTGGCCGGTGCCACCGCCGCCGCCCCCTGATTTCCCTGAGGAGAACGACATGCGTCCGCTGCTTGCCTCTGTACTGTCGACGGTGATCGTCACCGGCCTGGCCTGGTCCACGGCCGCCCACGCCGAACGCCGCATCGTGATCATCCATGACCCGGGTCCGCAGGGACCGAGCCTGGAAATGTCCACGCAGATGGTGGCCTCGGCCCGCGCCGCCGCGGCGAAGGAAGCCCAGGATGCGGCCGACGCCGGCCGGCCGCTGGCCCGCCCGCAGCAGATCAAGCTGCCGCAGATGGAGGTGAGCGCCATCGCCACCACCGTCGACGGCCGCCGCGAAGTGCTGCTGCGTGATGCCAACGACCCGCAGAACACGGCATCGATGCAGTACCCGCGCGGCATCGGCGATCCTGCCGTGCAGTTCACCGTGGGCCAGACCGTGAACTTCGAGCCGACCGGCAACGACCAGGGCTGGCAGCTGAAGGACAACCAGGGCCGCCCGCTGGAATACCTGCCCGAGGCCACCGGCCCGCGCGACATCTTTGACACCCGGCGCTGAGCCGCCGCCCCACGCTGACCAGGAGGTCTCCATGCTCCGTTGCCTGCGCGTTCCCACCACTGCATTGCTGCTCTCGGCGCTGCTGGTGCCCACCGTCCATGCCGGCGCCGCGCCGCAGTTGAACAGCAGCGAGGCCAGCGTGATCGTGACCTCGTTCGTGGTGCTGTCGCTGCCGCTGGCGGCGTCGATGGGCCTGTCCGAACTGTCCAAGGCACCGTTCAAGGCCAGCGAGCGCAACGCCAGGGCGACCCGCACCAAGGCGGTGCCGCTGCCGCCGATGGAAGTGAAGAAGGTGGAGACCACGCCCACGGGCGAGCGCCAGGTGCAGTTGCAGGTACCGGACAAGGCCGACCACACCGCCACCCTGCGCTGGCCGGTGCAGCCGCAGGGCGAGAACCCGGCGGCGGCCTTCGTGGTCGGGCAACGGGTGCATTTCGACCCCACCGAGGCCGGTGCCGGCTGGAACGTGAAGAGCGCCCAGGGCCAGACCCTGGCCTATGTGCCGACGGCCTATGCCGCCGGTGATGTGATGAGTGAAGCGCTGTAAAGCTGAACGACCGGTTTTGGCTTTGCCGCAGGCCGGGCGGATAATGGGCGATCCCCTTTGTCCCCCTGGCTCGCCATGTCCGTGCGTCCTGCCCCTCTGTTTGCCCCGCTGACCCCACGCGCCCTGGTGCTGGCGGTACTGGCCATGGGTGCGGTGGTGCTGCTGTCCAACGTACTGGTGCAGTACCCGATCAACGACTGGCTGACCTGGGGCGCCTTCAGCTATCCGGTCGCGTTCCTGGTCAGCAACCTGATCAACCGTCGCTTCGGCCCGGGCCCGGCGCGCCGGGTGGCGTGGATCGGCTTCGCGGTGGCGGTGCTGCTGTCGATCTGGGTGGCCACCCCGCGCATCGCCATTGCCTCGTGCTCGGCCTTCATCGTGGCCCAGCTGCTGGACATCACCGTGTTCGACCGCCTGCGCCGTGGCAGTTGGTGGCGCGCACCGATGGTGGCCACCACCTGCAGCGCGACAGTGGACACCACCATTTTCTGGTCGATCGCGTTTGCCGGTTCCACCTTGCCGTGGGTGAGCTGGGCCGCTGGCGACCTGGCAGTGAAGCTGGCGATCGGCGTCTGCCTGCTGGCCCCGTTCCGCGCGTTGTTGTGGAAAATGGCGCCGCTGCGCGCGGCTGGCTGACCGCCATTGCCCTGGCAGGTGCCAACCTTGGTTGGCGCTTTGCATTCATGCCAACCAAGGTTGGCATCTACCAACTGCGGTCCTCCGCCATCCGGCACTCAGGCGAACGGCAGCTCTGCCGCTCTGCACGCCGCCGTAATCGCTGCACACGCCTCTTCAATCGCCGGCGTGGTCGGGGCCAGTCGCGGGCGGCGGTCCAGCGTGCAGGCCAGGCCCACGTCCAACAGCGTGGCGTGCGCACCATGCAGCGCCTGCGCGGTGGCATCGGGCAGGAAACCGGCGACCGCCAGCGCATCGATCAACGACGGCGTGTCGCGCGGCTGCAGCAGCGCCGGCACCTGCGCGCTGCGCGCGAGTACCCCGGTCTGCAGCAGGAATTCCAGGTCCACCACGCCTCCGGCACCCTGCTTCAGGTCCAGCCGCGCGGCGTCGCTGCGGTCCAGTTCGGTGCGCATGCGGCCACGCATTTTCAGCACGTCGGCATACAGCGTGGCCATGTCGCGCTCGCGCCCCAGTGTCTGTGCACGCACCTGTTCGAAGTCGGCCAGCAGGCTGGCATCGCCGGCCACGCCCCGCGCACGCACCAGCGCCTGGTGTTCCCAGGTCCACGCCCGCTCGCGCTGGTACTCGGTGTAACTGGCCAACGAAGACACCAGCGACCCCTTGCCGCCATCGGGGCGCAGGCGCACATCGATGTCGTACAGGCGGCCGGCGGCAGTGACCGCACCGAGCAGCGCCATCACCTTCTGCGCGAGCCGCGCATACCAGCGCCCCGGCTCCAGCGGACGCGCACCGTCGCTGGCATCCACGCCGGCCGGGTGGTCATGCAGGAACACCAGGTCCAGGTCGGAACCGAAGCCCAGTTCGAGGCCACCGAGGCTGCCGTAGCCGATGATCGCGAAGCGGCCACCGGGAATCGCGCCGTGCGCGGCGCGCATGTCCGCCTCGGCCATCGCCAGCACGGTGACCACCACCGCCTGTGCCAGTTCGGCCAGTTGCCGCGTGCTGTCCACCGCGCCCTGGCGACCGTCCAGCGTGGCCATCGCCATGCGGAAACTGAGCGCCAGCCGCGTCTCGTTGAGCCAGCGCAGTGCCGATTCGGGATCTTCGACCGCCAGCACCTGCTGGCATTCGGCCAGCATGCCGGCGGCATCGGGCATCGGACCGGACACGCGCACATCCAGCAGTTCGTCCAGCAGCAGCGGATACGCAGCCAGGCGCTCGGCCAACAGCGCGCTGCGCGCCAGCACATCGACCAGACGCGCCAGCGCGCTGGGCTGTTCGTCCAGCAGCGCCAGATAACTGGTCCGGCGCAACACGGCCTGCAGCAGGCCAAGCACGCGCTTGAGCGCGGCGTCGGGTTGCGGCGAACGCGTGGCCGCATGCAGCAGCGCCGGCAGTACGCGATCCAGCCGTGCACGCGCGGCGTCGGACAAGGACTTCACGCCGGTGCCCTGGGCGAAATCGCGCAGCGACTGGTCGGCACCATTGGCGTCGAGGAAACCCGCCTCGGCCAGCAGCGGTGCGTTGCTGCCTTCGGGCAGGCTGCGCCAGTAGTTGGCCAGCGCGTCGGGCGCGGCCTGGCCCTTGCGCGGCGCCAGCAGCGCGGCGAATTCGGTACTGACCCGCTGCTGCTGCACAGCCAATGCCGCGCGCAGCACGTCCCAGTCCGGGTAGCCGAGGCCGACGGCGATGCGCGTGCGGTCCAGCGCGTCGCTGGGCAGCACGTGGGTCTGCGCGTCGCGCAGCATCTGCAGGCGGTTTTCCAGGCGGCGCAGGAACAGGTAGGCCTCGCGCAGCGCAGCGCCATCCTCGGGCGCGATCTGCCCGCCGGCCACCAGCGCGTCCAGCGCCACCAGCAGGCGGCGCTCGCGCAGCGCCGGCTCACGGCCACCGCGGATCAGCTGCAGCGCCTGGCACAGGAACTCGATTTCGCGGATGCCACCGGCGCCGCGCTTGATGTCTTCGTGCAGCTCGCGGCGCGCGACTTCGGCGGTGATTGCCGCCTTCATCTCACGCAGGCCGTCGAGCGCGGTGAAATCCAGGTAGCGGCGGTACACGAACGGGCGCAGGGTCTGCAGCCACGCCTCACCCGCCTGGATATCGCCGGCGACCGCGCGTGCCTTCAGCCACGCATAGCGTTCCCAGTCGCGGCCTTCGCGCTGGAAGTACTGATCCATCGCCGCGAACGACAGCGCCACGCGACCGGCGCTGCCGAACGGGCGCAGGCGCAGGTCGACGCGGTGGCTGAAGCCATCGACGGTGGTTTCGTCCAGCAGCTTGGCCAGGCGCTGGCCGAGGCGGGCGAAATACTCTTCGGCGGCCAGCGCGCGCGCGCCATCGGATTCGCCGCCGTGCGGATAGGCGTAGACCAGATCGATGTCGGAACTGAAGTTGAGCTCGCCGCCGCCCAGCTTGCCGAGGCCGAACACCACCAGCTGCTGCGCGGCACCGTCGCCATCGCGGACCACGCCGTGGCGCTGTGCGAATTCCTGCTGCAGGGCATCCAGCGCCAGCCGCAGGCAATCCTCGGCCAGGGTGGTGGCGCCGGCCAGGGTCTGCGCCACGTCGTCCAGCCCGGCCAGGTCACGCCAGATCAGTCGCGTGGACATGGCGGTGCGCCAGCGCCGCAGCTGTGCGGGCCAGTCGCTGGGTTGCAGTGGGTCGAGCACCGGGGCCGGGATCGGCGGGCAGCCGGGCGCGGCCAGCTGCGCCAGCAGCGCCGGTTGCCGCACCAGGGTGTCCAGTGCGAAGTCGCTGGCTACCGCCAGCCGGGTCAGCAACGGCAGCCATTCCGTGGGGATGGGCCCGGGCAGGACCTGCGCCAGGCGCGCCAGGGCGCGGTCGACAAGGGGCTGCAGGGCGGCGGGCAGTTCTGCGGGAGCAAGAGTCATGGGCGGATTGTATCGACCCGGTCGGGACGCGACGGACCCGGTAGTGCCGGCCGCTGGCCGGCAGATCCGATGACCCGGTAGTGCCGGGCGCTGGCCGGCAGATCCGCTGATCACGCCGAACGTTACCGCGGTTGCCGGCCAGCGGCCGGCACTACCGATAATGGGGCACCGCGCATTCATACGGGGCGACAGGCAATAAAAAAGCCCGCTTGCAGCGAACTGCCAGCGGGCTCTGCTCCCTCCCCCACGTCGGGATGCAGGGCCATCGTGCGGGCTGCGAAAGCAGTTTGCACGCTGCACTGCAAAACAGAACCGGTGGGTATGGGTGAGCCCCTGGGGGAAAAGCCATTCCACGAAGGTAGAACCCCCCGTACGGATGAGGATGGCCGATAATCGGCTTTCCCCCCAGAAACACTGTCGTCATGTCTGTTGATCGCATCGCCAACGCGCGTCTTCGTGACCGCGTGGTCTCCGCCGAGGCCGCAGCCGCGCTGATCCAGCCCGGTGAAACCGTGGCCATGAGCGGCTTTACCGGCTCCGGGTATCCCAAGGCCGTCCCCGTCGAACTGGCCCGCCGCATCGAAGCGGTGCACGCCCAGGGCCAGCCCTTCCAGATCAAGCTGATGACCGGCGCCTCCACTGCGCCGGAACTGGATGGCGCGCTGGCCAAGGCCGATGGCATCGCCATGCGCATGCCGTTCCAGAGCGATCCGGATGCGCGCAACCGCATCAACGAGGGCAAGCTGGATTACATCGACATCCACCTCAGCCATGTCGCCCAGCACGTGTGGTTCGGCTTCTATGGCGAGATCGATACCGCCGTGATCGAAGTCTCGGCCATCCGCGAAGATGGCTCGCTGGTGCCCTCCACCTCGGTCGGCAACAACAAGACCTGGCTGGACCTGGCCAAGAAGGTGATCGTCGAGGTCAACGAATGGCAGCCGGCCGGCGTCGACGGCATGCATGACATCTACTACGGCACCGCGCTGCCGCCGCACCGCAAGCCGATTCCGCTGGTGAACGCCAACGACCGCATCGGCGACACCGCGCTGCGCTGCGACCCGGACAAGATCGTGGCCGTGGTGCGCACCAACGGCCCGGACCGCAACAGCCCGTTCAGCCCGATCGATGCGACCAGCGAGCAGATCGCTTCGCACCTGATCGAGTTCCTCAAGCACGAAGTGAAGAAGGGCCGCCTGCCGCCGAACCTGCTGCCGCTGCAGTCGGGCGTGGGCAACATCCCCAACGCCGTGCTGGCCGGCCTGGCCAAGAGCGGTTTCCGCGACCTGGCCGCGTTCACCGAAGTGATCCAGGACGGCATGCTCGACCTGCTGCGCGATGGCGTGCTGAGCTACGCCTCGTGTACCGGCTTCGCGCTGAGCCCGCAGGCCAACGAGACGTTCAAGGAGAACATCGATTTCTACCGCGAGCGCATCATCATGCGCACGCAGGAGATCTCCAACCATCCCGAACTGGTGCGCCGCCTCGGCTGCATCGGCATGAACGGCATGATCGAGGTGGACATCTACGGCAACGTCAATTCGACGCACGTGATGGGCACGCGGATCATGAACGGCATTGGCGGTTCGGGTGACTTTGCCCGTAACGGTTTCCTGTCGGCGTTCCTGAGCCCGTCCACTGCCAAGAATGGCACCATCTCGGCGATCGTGCCGATGGCCAGCCATGTCGACCACACCGAGCACGACGTGTCGGTGATCGTCACCGAACAGGGCCTGGCCGACCTGCGCGGCCTGACCCCGCGCAAGCGCGCGCAGGTGCTGATCGACAACTGCGCGCATCCGGATTTCCGACCGCAGCTGCAGGACTACTTCGACCGTGCCAGCCGCGAGAGCTACGGCAAGCACACCCCGCACCTGCTGCCGGAAGCGCTGTCGTGGCACCAGCGCTGGCTGGATACCGGCACGATGAAGGGCTGACCCCGGGTCCGGACATCGGGTAGAGCCGGCCGCTGGCCGGCTCCCCCTACAGCCGGCCAGCGGCCGGCTCTACCTTCACGCGGTGCCCGGCCAGCGGCCGGCTCTGCCTTTACGCGGTGCGCAACGCCGCCAGCGATTCGGCCTGCAGCCGCTCGTAGATCTCGAACTCGTCATTCACCGCCACGCCCAGTGCCTGCTCGAACGCCTCGCGGTTGGCATGTGCGGCATACGCGCGTTGTTCTTCGCCGCCCAGGTTCGACTGGAAGATACCCGCGGCACTGACCGGCAGGAAATCCTCGTAGACGATCGGGTCAGCCGTGGCCAGGCCCGCGGCCACCAGCACTTCGGCCGGCAGATCGGCCACGCGCTCCGGCGCGGCGCGGCCGGCGTCGGTCAGCTGGTAGCGGTAGTAGCCCAATCCTTCCTGGCGCAGCGTGTCATGGTCATCCGGGAAGCTGGCGAACACCGCCTGCAGGCGCTGGCCGTAGTCGCCACCGGTACTGCCTTCGCCGCCGGCATCACGTGCCTGCGACAGCAGCTGGTCGTACAGCGCGCGGCCCTTCGGGGTCAGCGCAAGGCCGCGCTGTTCGATCTCGCCGAAGCGCGCGGTGTGGGTGCCGGCATCGCCACCGTCCGCATCCGGGAAATGCACGGCCTCTTCCAGCGCCTTGAAGCTGGTCTGGCGCAGCAGGATCGGGCAGGCGCGGCGCGGCGGGCCTTCGATCACCGCCTTGGCCGCCATGCCGTGCTCGATCATCGCCGCCTGCGCGGCGTCGATGTCCAGCGTACGCGGGGTCAGATGGTTGATGTGCGGGCCGCGGAAACTGACCACGTCGGCCACCAGCCGGTGCGCGTTGTGCAGCGCGTGGTAGGTCGGCAGGTCGACCGTGGCATCGCCGTGCCAGCGGAAGGTCTCCAGGGCTTCATCGACGAAGCGCTCGGCGTCGGCCTGCGACAGCCCACCGTCACGCTCGGCCTGGTCGATCAGCGCCAGCGCACCGTCGGTGAAGATGCGGCGGCGTGCCAGGATCTTCGCCGATTCGGCACGCAGGGCTTCGTCTTCGATCAGCTCCAGGCGCAGCAGCGAGGTGAACACGCGGAACGGATTCTGCGCCAGCGCCGCGCCGGTCAGCGGCCGGAACGCGGTGGAGTGCACCGGCACGCCGGCCACCGACAGGTCGTAGTAGCCGACCGGGTACATGCCCATCACTGCAAACAGGCGGCGCAACGTGGCCAGCTCTTCGGCGGTGCCGACGCGGATCGCGCCGTGGCGCTCCTCGTCCAGGCGCGCACGCTCGTCGTTGCGTTGCAGCTGCGCGGCCAGTGCCGGGTCCTGGGCAAGCACCTGCGCGTTGATCCGCTCCACCAGTTCCACCAGCGTGCCGTACAGCGGCACTTCGGTGCGGTACATGCGGGACATGGCCTGCGCGAACAGGCGGCGGATCACATCAGGCGAAACGAAAGAGGCGCTCATCAGTCACTCGATCACGGGAACAGGGAACAGCTCGGACCCGTATTGTCGCCGGAGCGCGGTGCGGCGGCGATATGCAGAGCAACATGACCGGGGAGTGCCTGCCGCTGGCCGGCAACCTCCTGATGCCTGGAAGGGTGCAGTTGCCGGCCAGCGCCCGGCACTACCGCTTCAACTGGCGCTTCAGCGTGGCATCCAGGGTAATCGGCCGGTCCCAGTGCCGGTAGCTGGCCACGATGGCGTGGCGCACGGCGCGGTAATGCAGGTTCTCCGGCCTGGTGGGCATGCGCTTCACCACGGCCTCCCAGCCGCCCTCCGGGTTCTGGCTGAAGGCGCGCACGCTGTCGCGGCAGGTCTGTGCGCTGGCCTTGGCCCAGAAACAGGCGAAATAGATATCCCCGGCCTGCCAGCCATGGGTGGTGAACAGCGCATTGATGTAGCCGCGGGGGACATCGGCGTAGCGCGACACTTCATCGAGGAAGGCGTCAGGGTAGCGTTCGGCGTAGTGGTTGATGTCCTGCAGCTGGGCATCGATCCAGCGGTCACCGGTTTCCACCGTGTAGTCCGCCGAACGCTCGGCGGTCTGCTGGGCCAGCACGGTGGCCGGCACCAGCAGCAGGGACAGCAACAGCGCGCGCAGTCGGTGGTTCATGCCCCGATTCTGCCGCAGCCGCCGCGCCCTGTCAGGCCGCCGCGGCGGCCTTGGCCTCGATCGCCGCCAGCGCAGCCGGCCAGTCGCGGGCGGTATCGGCGGTGACCATGCGCGGCTCGTCATCGGCCACGCCGTGCTGGGTCTCGTGCGCCCAGGTCACCGCGTAGGGGGTATGCACGCCCCAGCCACCGAGGGTGACCACCGGCTCGATATCCGAACGCAGCGAGTTGCCGACCATTACGAAGCGCTCCATCGGCAGGTCGAACTCGGCCAGCACGCGAGCGTAGGTTTCCGGGTCCTTCTCGGAGACGATCTCGATGCGCGGGAACAGCTCGCCCAGGTTGGCGACCTTGATCTTCGCCTCCTGGTGGAACAGGTCACCCTTGGTGATCAGCACCACCGGGTAGTGCTCGGCAATGGCCGCCACCGCGTCGCGTACCCCGTCGATCAGCTCCACCGGGTGACGCAGGGTGTCGTGGCCGATATCGAGGATGCGCTGGATGTCCCGGGCCTCGATGCGCTGGCCGGTGATGTCGATGGCCGCTTCGATCATCGACAGGGTCATGCTCTTCACGCCGTAGCCGAAGGTGCCCAGGTGGCGCTGCTGCACTTCCAGCAGGTGGCGCGCGGTCTGGGTGTCGTGCACGTCGACGTAGCGCGACAACAGGTCAAGGTAATCCTGCTCGGCCTTGCGGTAGTAGTCCTCGCTCTTCCACAGCGTATCGTCACCGTCAAAACCGACCAGGCCGATGGCGCGCGACGGCGCAGGCATGGAGGTGTTCATCGGCCAAGGATACAGGGGCCGCGATGACGGGAAAAACCCGGGCGGCCACCGCCGCCCGGGTTCCATGCACCGGTCTTCCCGAATCGGGTCTGGATCAGCGGCCCTGCGCCGCACCGGCATCCGCGCCGGCCTGCTGGGCGGCCACGTAGGCCTTGTACTCATCGGCGCTCAGCTCGCCGTCCTTGTTGCTGTCGGCTTGGTCGAACACCTGGGCCAGGCCCGCGTTCACCTGGGCCTCGGACTTGCTGATGGTGCCGTTGCCATCGGTATCGATGCTGGCCCAGCTCTGGCCACCGCCGTTGGCCTGCGCC
Organism: Stenotrophomonas sp. YJH_SMC_29; assembly: GCF_059371235.1. Taxonomy (NCBI): domain Bacteria; kingdom Pseudomonadati; phylum Pseudomonadota; class Gammaproteobacteria; order Lysobacterales; family Lysobacteraceae; genus Stenotrophomonas; species Stenotrophomonas sp. YJH_SMC_29. The sequence continues at coordinate 59,372 of NZ_JCAFUK010000016.1, forward strand.
GAGGCCGCTGCAGCCGCGTTGGAGGCCTGGTCGGCCGCCTGGCCCGCCTGTGCCGCCGCCTGCTGGGCCTGCGCGGCTTCATTCTGCGCATGCGCGGCCTGCTGCTTGGCCGACTGGGCCATCGCCGGGAGGGCCAGCACGCTGGCGGCGGCGACGATCAGGGCGATCAGGGGCTTGCGGTTGCGAATAGTCATCAGGGGTGTCTCCTACCTGTTGGGTGGTGTTGCGCGGCCTGTTGTTTCCGCACGGCACCTACCCTGCCACCGCGTTTCTGAATCGATTTTGCCCCGCGACTGGCATGCACACACACGATTAACCACTCGCCGCCACGCATGCTTTAGCGCGGTGGTTAGAGTGAAGTGAGCGGCTCATAAGTTGCGCATTCAGCGCCTCTGCATTTAACCGGCAGGCAACGAAAAACCTGCGTCAGTCGACGGTTTTTTCCGATGACCGCGAACTGAACATCACCCAGCCCAGTGCGACCCCGGCCAGCGCGCCGGCGATTTCCAGCACCACCCGGCTGCCGAGTTCGTTCGGATCGTGGATGGTGGCCAGGAACAGGCGCGCGTACAGCGGTGATTCCAGCCGCACGATGCCCATGTAGAACAGCTTCCACGCATCGATGCCGGCGGAGATCACCACCGAGATGACGCAGGCCCAGCCGATCGCATGGCCCATCGACCAGTGCAGCAGCCGGCACAGCCGCGACCACAGCAGGTACACCAGCAGGCCGACCAGCAGGGCGATGGCGCCCGCTTCCAAGGTGCCGAGCAGGCCGAAGTGCAGGGGAAGGTTCATCGGGTGGGCAACAGTGGAATGGCAGCCAGTGTAAGGGATCTGCCCCGGACCCAATCCGCTGGCCCCGGTAGATCCACGCCATGCGTGGATGAATCTCCATCGAGATCGAATGTCTCCGGGGCTGGACGGAAAGCACGCACGCATGGCGTGGATCTACCATGTCGACCAAGGTCGACAGCTACCAAGAGCAGCGGGAAATTGTCGAGGGCGCCCCCTGCCAACAAACCCTAAAGCACCGGCACGTCGTATGCGGTGCCGGGATCCGGTTCGGGCTGCAGGGTGTAGTGCCACCACTCCTGCGGATAGTTGACGAAACCGTGGCGCGCCATCGCCTGCACCAGCTGACGGCGGTTCGCCTGCTGCGCAGCGCCCAGCCCGCGGGTCTGGGTATGCGCACGCGGGCCAAAGAAATCGAAGTCCGTGCCCATGTCCAACGGCGTGCACGTCCCGCTGCGGCAATCCAGCAGGCCCAGATCCACCGTGGCACCGCGGCTGTGGCCGGAGCGCTCTGCGATGTAGCCGTCGGCCAGCAGGCGCGGTTTGTCCAGGTCAGGGTATTGCAGGGCCTTGCGCGAGCGTTCGTGTGGATCGTTCACCCAGGCCATGAAGGCCTGCACCGAACGCACCGGCCGGTAGCAGTCGTAGAGGCGCAGGCCGAAGCCATCGGCGCGCAGGTCCTGTTCCACCTGTGCCAGTGCCTTCGCCACCGGCGCCAGCAGGTAGCACGAAGGCGCCTCGTAGCCAGGCACGCGCGCGCCGGTGAAGTTGTTGGCGCCGGCATAGCGGATATCCAGGTCGATGCGCGGCGACACCGTGCGGATCTCCACCAGTCCGGCACTGGCCGCGTCGGTGGCCGGTGAAACGCGCGGTGGCTCAGCGGCGCCGGTGGTCGCCGCCAGCGCAGTCGCCAGTACGAGTGAAATGCAGGTCCTGGAAGTCATAGCTGAAGTCGATGTCCGGATCGATGGCGCGCAGGTCCAGCGTGGGCGACGCACCGTCCCCGGGTTGCAGCCAGGCCTGTGCGTCGTCGCCCAGCGTATCCCAGCGCAGCAGCCAGCGCCCCTGCAGCTGCAGCACAGCCGCCTGCAGCCGGGGCGACTTGTCCACGCTGAAACGCAGGCCGTCCTTGCCCGGGCACAGCGAGGCCGGCCCCAGCCACGGATCGGTGTAGCGACCCTGCCAACGCGGCAGATCGGCGTCCGATGTCGGCCGTGCCTCCGACGTCGCCGGCCGCTGATGGCCGCTTGCCGCGCGCGCCGCCTGGTCTGCCTTCAGTTCGGCCAGGTACTCCAGCGCCGGACGCGCATCGTCCGGCGCCGTAAAGCGCTTCAGCGCGGCCTGCATCAACGCGGTACGCGCGTCCTCCCCATCACCGTTGATCAGCATGACCACGCCCACCTTGCGGTCGGGCAGCAGCGCCAGCGACGAATACATGCCGGACAGCGTGCCGGTGTGCGCCACCTTCCACTGGCCGTCCATGTCGGACACGCGCCAGCCATAGCCGTAGCCGTAGAAATGCGCGTTGTCCCAGCGCCGCTGGCGCTCGCCCAGCGGCATCGGCATGTGCAGGGTCCACAGCGTGCGGCGCTGCTCCGTATCCAGCCAGCCGGGCGCCAGGGTGGGATCGAGCAGCACCTGCATCCACCGCGTCATGTCACGCAGCGAACACCGGATGCCGCCAGCGGCCATCGACGGCAGGTCCGGGCTGATCGCTCCATCCTCATTCACTACCGCGTTGCGATCACCGCGCCAGGCATGCGGCTGCGCCACGTTGCCCACGCGCTTCACCGACCACGCCCCCACCTGGCAGCGCGACAGGCCCAGTGGTTCGAACACCTGCTCGCGCATCAACTGGTCGTACGGCTTGCCGCCCGCCGCAGCGGCCACTTCGCCAGCCACCACGTACATCAGGTTGTCGTAGGCATAGTGGCTGCGGAAGCTGCTGACCGGCGTCAGGTGCGCCAATCCGGCGATGATGTCGGTGCGGGTGAATGCGTTCGGTTCCGGCCACAGCATCAGGTCCCCGGCGCCCAGGCCCAGGCCGCTGTTGTGGATCAGCAGGTCGCGCACCTGCATCTGCTGGCCCACCCATGCATCGTGCATGCGGAAGCCCGGCAGATGCCGCTGCACCGGATCATCCCAGCGCAGCCTGCCCTGCTGCACCAGCCGCGCCAGCAGCGCGGCAGTCATCGCCTTGCTGTTGGAGGCGATCTTGAACAGCGTGTCCTCGTCGATGCGGCCGCCATCGCCACGCGCGCCCTCGGCGTGGCGATAGACCACCTGCCCGTTGTCGACCACCGCCATGGCCAGCCCGGGCAGGTGCTCGTGCCGGACCACGGCGGCGACATCGGCCTCGACGGAAGCGGTATCGACCGCCGCCGCCGGAAAAGCCACCAGCGCGGCCAGCATCCCCAGTGCCTGCATGCGCATGGTCCCGGCACCGGGCCTCAGTAGGCCCAGGTGACGGTCAGCTGCGCGTAGCGCGGCGACTGGAAGCCGGTGCCGTAGCGGTACAGCGGGTTCGGCGTGCCGATGCTGTCCTGCGGCTCGTAGTCCTGGTCCACGGTCACCACGCGCTGCTGGTTGAGCACGTTGTACACCGCCAGCTTCAGGCGCAGATCGGTGGGAATCGGCACCTTGTACGAGACGCTCACGTCCAGGTCATAGGTCCAGGGCGTGCGGCCGTCGCCACCGCGTGGCGAATGCACGAACACGCGCTGGGACGGAACCGTCGACTGGCAGTTGGACACGCACACGTAGTAGCTGTGGAAGTCGGTGTCGTCGAACGGATTACCGGCGCCGAAGCGGGTAATCGGGCTGCCCGACTGCACGCCCAGCGTGGCCGCCACGCTGAGGTTCTCGGTCAATGCGTAGCTGCCACGGAACTTGAACTGGTGGCGGCGGTCGTTGGCCAGATAGCCGTAGCCGCGGTAGTTGACCCAGGGGTTGTCGAAGTTCTCGGTGCGCCCTGCGTCGGCGAAGTCGGTATCGGAGTTGACCGGGCCTTCTGCGTTGCCGCGACCGTATGCAAGGGTGTAGGAGGCGTTGAAGCCCCACTTGCCGTCCCAGGCGCGGTCGACCTGCAGTTCCAGCGCCTTGTAGTCACGCTTGGGCTTCACCCAGCCGCGCTGGCCGACGTAGTTGCCGTTGTCGTCGTACAGTGCCCAGCCTTCCTTCGACGTATCGATGCTGATCCAGCCGTCGTTGCGGCCATCGCAGTCGGTGTCGCCCCAGACGGTATTGGTGCGCCCGGGGTTGCCCATGATCCACACCCCGTCGATGGCACCACACTGGCCGGTCGCGGTGATGTTCATGTCATCGATGGCATTGTGCAGGCGGCGATAGGTCACGCTCGCCCCCACCGACCAGGCTTCGTTGATCATCTGCTGGAAACCGAGGATCGCTTCGTCCTGGTAGACCGGGTCCATGTCCCGGTTCACTTCGGCACGCAGGTCCGGCACGCTGCCGTCGCCCTGCGAGTTGTCCACCGGCCCGATCTGTGCGCCCAGGTTGGGGATGTTGTTGGCCGCGCCGCTGTAGCCGAGGAACTCATACCAGGTCCGCTCGTCGAGGAAGCCACCGGCCTGCTTGATGTTGATGACGTTGGCCACCGGCAGGAAGTATCGGCCCAGGTTGCCGAACACCTTGGTCGTGCCATCGCCGCGCACGTCCCAGGAGAAGCCCAGGCGCGGGGCCAGCATGTCGTCGATCTTGATGTAGCTGCTGCCGTCGCCGCCCTTGTTGTCGAAGGCTTCCAGGCGCAGGCCCATGTTCAGCAGCAGATTCGGCGTCACCTGCCAGTTGTCTTCCAGGTAGTAGGCCGAGTTGATCGTCTCGAAGGCCCCTTCCACTTCATAGCGACGGGTGCGCGCGACCAGGCCGCTGGCCGGCACCACGCCACCATTGAGCGGACTGCCGGGTGTGCGGGCATAGATGTCATAGCGCAGGCCGCCGGGCCCCGGGTAGGCACGGCTGTAGTCGGAGGTGTTCTCTTCGCGGTCCAGGCCGAAGCGCAGCAGGTGGTTGCCCAGCGTCCATTCGAAATCGGCGCGTGCAGCCTTGCGGGTGTCCAGCGCGGATTCCAGCTGCGAGCTGCTGGTGCAGCCGCGGTCACCCTGCAGCGATGGCGGCACGCCCTGGCTGGCGGTGCGGTTGTCGAACACGCGGTTGCAGTTCTCGTCCATCAACGAGCTCTGCACACGGTTGCGCTTGTTCTCGCCGTACATCAGCTTCATGGTCAGGTCGTTGTTGACCTGCCAGCTGTAGGTACCGGACCAGTTCTTGCCACCCACCGTGTTGTAGATCTGGTTGCTGCGCTCGCCCACGGTCTGCCCCGTGGCGTAATCGTAGGCGTAGACGTCGGTGAGGGTCTTGCTCTTGTCCGAGAAGCCGAACAGCGACAGCATCTGGTTGTCGGTGATCTGCCAGTCGATCTTGCCGCCCCAGAACGGATCATCGGCCTTGCCCTGGCTCAGGCGCGTGCCGGCGTCATTGGTCGAGGTGGGGCGGTAGTCGCGCGCCTCGTACATGCCGAAGAAGAACAGGCGATCCTGCACCAGCGCACCGGAGGCGAACACATTCAGCGCGCTGCGGCTGTAGTCGTCGCGGCTGGCGGTGATGTAGCGGCTGCCGCTGCCGTCGTAGCGATCACGTGCCTGCGATTGCCATGCCCGCGGCTCGAACACCAGCTCGGCGCCGGCCTTGAAATCGTTGCTGCCCGAGCGGGTTACCGCGTTGATGACACCACCGGTGCTGCGCCCGAACTCGACCGAGTAGCCGCCGGTCTTGACCTGGAATTCCTGGTAGAACGAGAACGGCACCGACGAGAAGCCGACCCGGTTGTAGAAGTCGGTGACGTTCAGGCCATTGATGTAGACGGTGTTCTCGGCCACCGACGATCCGCCGAAGGAAATGCCCTGCCCGCCGAGCGACCCCTTGCCCTTCACGGCTCCCGGCGCGAGCAGCGCTACGGCGGTGATGTCACGGTCCACCGGCAGGCGCGACAGCTCCTCGCGGGTGATGTTGGTGGCCGACTCGGTGGACTTCACGTCCACCATCGACACCACCTGCGGCGCCCGCACTTCGACCGTGCCCAGGGTACTGACCGCACCCAGCGGCACGTTGACCGTGGTGGCACTGCCGAGGCTGACCGTCACCTGGCCGACGCGGCTGGCCCCTCCGCCGGGCAGGCTCACCTCCATGTCATAGGTGCCGACCGGCAGCAGCGGAATGCGGTAGCTGCCGTTGGCGTCGGCCTGCACGGAGCGGACGAAGCCCGTTGCCGGGTTGCGTACGGTCACCGTGGCACCGGCCGGGACCTGGCCGGCATCGCTGACCAGCCGGCCGACCACTGAACCATCCTGTGCGAATGCGCTGGGCGCGATCACGCCCAGACACGCCCCGAGAGCGACGCACAACGCCGCCCGCTTGATGCTGTAAGCCTTCATCCCCTGCTCTCTCCTGCAAGAATTGAATGGTGTGGAATGCGAGGTGTCGCGCTAGCGTTGCCTGGCTGGCAGTACCCGCCACTGGAAGTCGTAGCTCCATTGGTCGAAGTACAGGTTGCCGCCTGCCCACTCGGCCTCGCCACGCTGCGAGTCGACCGTTTCCGAGCGGTAATGCTGTCTGGCCGGCACGAAGCGCTGGCCGAAATCATCGTTGAAGGCGATGCGGTAGCCATCGAGGCCACCCAGATAGAAGTCGCGCAGCGCCGGTACATCGCTGGCCAGCGCGCCAGTGGTCACGTCCATCGGCAGCCAGCCATACGGCGCCAAGTAGACCTGTCCCCAGTCATGCAGATTGTTGTAACCACTGCCATCGTCGGAGAACACCATGCCCGACTGCCAGCGTGCGGGGATGCCGTTCAGGCGCAGCAGCGCGATCAGCAGCAACGTCTGCTGCCCGCAGTCGGCATGGCCGGCACGCAGCGCGTAATCGCTGATGTTGCTGAGCGTGGAATATTCGCGCGCACCGGCCCACGGAATGCGGTCGACCGCGGCAAACAGCCTGCGCACCACTTCATACGGGCGCGTCTCGCCCTGCAGCACCTGGTCGGAGAACAGCTTCAGCGCCGGGGTGAAGCGCACATGGGGCAGCTGTTCGGCCAGATAGGGCTTCAGGGCCGGATCGGCCGGGGTCGGTTGCACCACGGCCGGGTCGATCGCGGTATGCCGGGCGAAGATCGTGACCGCGTAGCGGATCTCGAAGCGGGTCGGCTGCCCGGCCACCGCGTTGGCTTCGAGGTAGGCGGTGCGTTGCTGGGTATGGGCCGGAGCCACGCGCGCCTTGCCCGGGGTGCTGCCCAGCCACTGCACCTGCTCCTGCTGGCCGGGGATCTCGCGCGGGTACGGAATCCAGGCACGCACGGTCTCGCCGGCCGGCACCGCATCGGCCTTCACCGTCAGCGATTGGATGAATTCGATGCGCTGCGGCAGCACCGACGCCTTGCCACGCTGCTCGGACGCGGCCACCACGCGCGCGTGGTGTGCGTTGAGCACTTCGTTCGGGCCCGGAGCGGGCATCGGCGCATCGGCGCGGCGGCGCGCGCGTGCTTCGTCGCTGAGCAGGAACAGATTCGACGGCGCGCGCTTGAAGTACCAACGCTCGCCGTCGATATCGAGATGCTCGATCAGGCCAAGCTGGTCCCAGCGCGCGAATTCCTCGTCGGTCAGGTCGGGAATCCAGCGGCGTACGGCGGCCTTGGCGGCAGCCTGGTCGAGGCTGAAATCCAAGCGGATGCGGCGCATGCGCTCGCGCTGGAAGGCCCCGTCGGCGGTATCGCCTGCCGTTGCCAGCAGCGCTTGGGCATCGCTGAAGCGACCGCTGTCGATCAGGTCGATCACCTGCGCTTGGCGCGTCCGCTGCTGGCGGCTATTCCCATCCGTGGCCTGCGCGGCAGACGCCCACAGCAGCAGCGCGGCACACAGGCCGGCAGCAGCAGGCAGACGTGGTTTGCGAACGGCAGGATCCACAGCGACACTTCCCCAGCGCGGGTGGTAACGGCTGTGTAACACGGGCCGGGATGCCGGTCAATAATTTATTCTTGCTTTCGCCGCCGAAAGGAATAAATATTCCAACAGGCATTCGAGGAGGGTGTGCAGCGCATGATCCTGGCTTCCCGCGAACGGCACCGGCGTTGGCCGCGCCGCGTGTCCCTGGCGCTGTGCCTGCTGGCCGCCCCGGCCTTTGCACCGGCGGCACCACCACCCGACCCAGGTGCGCCGCTGCCGTATGTGATCGGCCTGCACGAGGCCTACCTGACCCCGCAATACTGGGCCGCGCGTCTGGACAACGCCGATGCGCCGATCCTGGACCGCGCGCAGATCGAGGCGCAGAACGCGCGGATGCGGGCGCAGGACAGCCACCTCCAGGACATCGCGGCGTTGCCGGCGCAGCTTGATGCGGCGACAGTGCGTGCCAGCATCACCGCGCTGTCGCGCTGGCCCGCACGCGCCCTCTACAACGACAAGGGCCAGCCGATCGCGCCGGCGCTGCGCAGCGCGATCGAAGCCAACCTCGGCCTGGATGCGGTCCCGGCCGAGGTGGCACCGGCCTACGGGCTGGTGGTGAAGCGCGCGGCACTGCGTACCTTCCCCACCCGCGAGCGCGTCTTCAGCAGCGTCGGTGACACCGATATCGACCGTTTCCAGGAATCGGCACTGTTCCCCGGCGACAAGGTCGCCGTGGTCCATCGCAGCGCCGACGGCCGCTGGCTGTTCGTCCACAGCGAGCGCTACAGCGCGTGGATCGAGGCCGAGGCCATCGCCAGCGGCGACAAGGCCACCGTGCTCGGCTACGGCACGAAGGGCCCGTACCGGATCGTCACCGGTGCCACCGCGCAGACCGCCTACACCCCGGAAGAGCCGCGTGTCTCGCGCCTGCAGCTGGACATGGGCGTGCGCCTGCCGGTGTTGGCCGACTGGCCGGCTGCCGACCCGGTGAACGGCCAGCAGGCGCACGCATCGTGGGTGGTGCAGTTGCCCGTGCGGGAAGCCGATGGCCGCCTGAAGCTGGTGCCGGCGCTGCTGCCACGCTCGCAGGACACTGCCGCCGACTACCTGCCGCTGACCCCGCGCCTGCTGCTGCAGCAGGCGTTCAAGTTCCTTGGCGAACGCTACGGCTGGGGCCACGATTACGACACCCGCGACTGCAGCGGCTTTGTGTCCGAGATCTACCGCAGCTTCGGCGTACTGCTGCCGCGCAATACCAGCGCGCAGGCGGTCAGCCCCGCGCTGGATCGACTACCGTTCACCGGCAAGGACGGCAAGGCGGTGCGCGACCGCGCCGTCACCGACCTCCGTGTTGGCGACCTGGTCTACATTCCCGGCCACGTGATGATGGCCATCGGCCACGTCTACGGCCGCACCTGGGTGATCCACGATACGGCAGGCGGCAGCTGGTTCGGTGCCGACGGCAGACGTGTGCAGGCCCATCTCAATGGTGTTTCGGTCACGCCGCTGGAGCCGATGATGGCCAGCGATACCGTCCGCTACATCGACCGCATCACCAACATCCAGCGCCTGCGGGCCAAGACCCCCTGAATGAAGATCACTGCCATCGAACTGGGCATGCTGCGCGTGCCGTTGAAGACACCGTTCAAGACGGCCCTGCGCACGGTGGAAACCGTCGAGGACGTGGTCGTCCTGATCCGTACCGATACCGGCAACACCGGTTACGGCGAAGCCCCCGCCACCGCCGTGATCACCGGCGATACGCACGGCTCGATCATCGAAGCGATCCGCCACTTCATCGCCCCGCGCCTGATCGGCCAGGACGTGGTCAACCTCAACCACCTGTGCACGCTGGTGCAGACCGCGATGGAGCGCAACACCAGCGCCAAGGCGGCGGTGGAGATCGCACTGTACGACCTGTGGGCGCAGCTGCACGGTGCCCCGCTGTACCAGATGCTTGGTGGCGGCGACCCGGTGATCACCACCGACATCACCATCAGCGTGGACTACATCGACAAGATGGTGGCCGATTCGCTGTCGGCGATCGAGCGCGGCTTCGAGTCGCTGAAGATCAAGGTCGGCAAGGACATCGGACTGGACATCGAACGGGTCAAGGCCATCCACGCCGCCGTGGAAGGCCGTGCCCTGCTGCGCCTGGATGCGAACCAGGGCTGGACTGCCAAGCAGGCGGTGCATGCGATGCGTACGCTGGAAGACGCCGGCGTGGTGCTTGAACTGCTGGAGCAGCCGGTGAAAGCCGCCGACATCAGCGGGCTGAAGTACGTCACCGACCGCGTCAACACGCCGGTGATGGCCGACGAGAGCGTGTTCAGCCCGAGCCAGGTGATGGACCTGATCCAGCAGCGCGCGGCCGACATCATCAACATCAAGCTGATGAAGACCGGCGGGCTGTCCAACGCGATCCGCATCGCCGACATTGCCGGCATCTACGGCGTGCCGTGCATGATCGGCTGCATGATCGAATCGAGCATCAGCGTGGCTGCCGCCGTGCACCTGGCCGTGGCCAAGAGCGATGTGATCACCAAGGTCGATCTGGACGGCCCTTCGCTGGGCCAGTTCGACCCGGTCAGCGGCGGCGTGCATTTCAACGAATCGGAGATCAGCATCAGCGACGTGCCGGGGCTGGGCATCACTGAAGTGCGTGGGCTGGAGATGCTGGGTTGATCTGTGCCTTGCGGCTGGCCTGGCGTACAACTGACGTTGGGTCGGGCGTTACTTTTCTTTTCGCGAAAAGAAAAGTAACCAAAAGAAACGCTCCGCCGGCCGCGAGCCGACGTGCTGCGCACGCCGGTGCCCTGCGCTCTTCGGTCCGCCGAGGGAAGGCGCGGAACTCGCTGCGCTCAGACACCCGCGCCTCTTCGCCCTCGCCGGACCTGCGGTGCTCGGCTCGCTTAAAGGCGGACTCAACGTCAAAGGCAACAACGGCATCCCGTGGATCCACGCCATGCGTGGATGCTTTTGCTCTTGCTTCTGCTCTACCCCGTATCCCCTTCGCGGCTGGCACGCGCGCGATCTGTCCGGGGTCGGGCGGGTGGGGCTTGCAGGGGTGTCCGCGCCATGGGCCCGAGGCATGCCTCGGGCGGGTTGGGCAGGACGCCCAACCCCGGTCTTGCCGTTTGCGCAGGACAGCGCAAACGAGCAAGCGCGGCCAAGCCTCCATGGACGGATTCACGGCGTCCCCTGCAAACCCCACCCGCCCGACCCACTCCATGACCTGCTCTACGCTGCCAACCGCAACGCGTTCCCCTATGCTCCAACGGACGCCCCTCGGACACCCCGCATGCCGCCCCTGCTGAAGATCCGCACCGAGCGCGGGCAGATGTCGGCCATCGAGCGCCGCATCGCCGACTTCATCCTCGACAACGCCCACCTGCTGCGCGACTACTCGTCCCAGCAACTGGCCAGCGCGTTGGGCATCAGCCAGTCCAGCGTGGTGAAGTTCAGCCAGAAGCTCGGCTTCAAGGGCTACCCGGACCTGAAGTACTCCATCGGCCAGGACGTCGCCCGCGCCGGTGCCGATCCGCAGCAGGCGCCCGACGAACCCGACAGCGGCGATGACTACCTGCGCCTGGGCGAGGCCCTGCGCCGCAGCAAGGCGCAGGCCGAAGAGGAAACACGCCAGGCCAATCCACGCGCGGAGATCGAGCGCATCGTGCAGCTGCTCGACGGTGCGCCCAAGCTGTTCGTGTACGGCCTGGGAGACGACGGCCTGTTCGCCCGCGAGTTTGCCATGCGGCTGTCGCTGCTCGGGCTGCTGGTGGTACCCCACACCGACCCGATCCTGATGCTGGCCAACCTCTCGGCCGCACGGCCCGGTGACGCGCTGCTGGTGTTCTCCGAGTTCGGCAACCTGCCCCAGCTCTCGCAGCTGTCGCGGCAGTTCCAGGACATGGGGGGCAAGGTGATTTGCATCACCCGCCACACCGCCAACCCGCTGCGCGCGCATGCGGATGCGGCCCTGGCGGTCTGCGCCCACGACCGCACGCCGCAGGTCGCGCAGCTGCTGTACCGTAGCGCCATGCACGCCCTGCTCGATTTCCTGTTCGTGCTGCTCTGCCATGCCAATCCGGATCGCCAGCAGCAGCTTGCGGTGAACCTGGAGCGGATCGACCACCTGCTGGATTCCTGACCGGAGCGCATGTTGATGAGATCGCTGGTCCGCCTTGCCACCACTGCACTGCTGCTTGCCGCAGCGGTGTCCGTTCACGCGGCGCCGCTGGATGGCGCGCGCCAGCTGATCGTGGTCACCAGCGATGGCTGGGACAGCACCCAGGGGCAACTGCAGGCCTATGTGCGCGACGGCAAGGGCTGGCACCCGCATGGCCAGGCGTTCCCGGTGGCGCTTGGCCGCACCGGCAGCGCATGGGGCCTGGGCCTGCATCCGGCACAGGCCGATGGCCCGCAGAAGCAGGAAGGCGATGGCCGCAGCCCGGCCGGCATATTCGCGCTCGGCAGCGCGTTCGGCTATGCGGTCACCCGCCCCGGCACCGCCCTGCCCTACCAGCCGATGCTGGACAGCAGCTACTGCATGGACGTGCCCGCCTCGCCGTTCTACAACCGCATCGTGGATGAGAAGAAGGTCGGCAGCGCAGCGGTCAAGGGCTCCACCGAGCCGATGCGGCTGGACCTGCACAACAAGGGCGACGTGCGCTACCGGGAAGGCTTCGTGATTGCCCACAACCCGGACAACCAGCCCGGCAAGGGCAGCTGCATCTTCGCCCATCTGTGGCGCCAGCCCGGCGAGGCCACCGCCGGCTGCACGGCCATGCCGCAGGAACGCATGCAGGCACTGCTGGACTGGCTGCGGCCGCAGGACGCGCCGCGTTTCGTGCTGCTGCCGCGCGCGGAGTACAAGCGACTGCAGGCGCAGTGGCAGCTGCCTGCACTGAAGGGAGACGGCCGTTGAGCGCGCAGGACGAGCCGCAGCTGCAGCGCGCGGTCAGCCGCTGGCAGATCGTCGGCCTGTCGATCAACGATGTGATCGGCAGCGGCATCTACCTGCTGCCGGCCGCCACCGTCGCCCTGCTCGGCCCCTTCAGCCTGTGGGGCGTGGTCGCCGCCGGCATCGTCGTGGCCTTGCTGGTGCTGTGCTATGCGCAGGCCGCCAGCTACTTCGATGAACCCGGCGGCAGCTACCTGTATGCACGCGAGGCCTTCGGCCGCTTCGCCGGTTTCGAGATCGGCTGGATGATCTGGCTGACCCGCATCAGTTCGGCGGCCGCACTCAGCAATGCGCTGGCCGATGCGGTCGCGCGCTTCTGGCCATGGGCCGGTGCCGGCCTGGGCCGCATCGCGGTGATCGTGGTGTCGCTGGGCTTCCTCACCGGCATCAACATCATCGGCGTGCGTTCGGCCGCGCGCACCGGCGTGGTGCTGGTGATCGGCAAGATGCTGCCGCTGCTGCTGTTCGTGGCCATCGGTGCGTTCTACATCGACCCGAAGCTGGCCTTCTCCGGCCAGCGCCCGGACCCGCACGACCTGCAGCGCATGGGCGAGGCCGCGTTGTTGCTGCTGTACGCCTACGCCGGTTTCGAGAACATTCCCGCCGCCGCCGGCGAGTACCGCAATCCGCGCCGCGACATTCCATTCGCGCTGATCACCATGATCATCACCGTCACCGTCATCTACGGCGCGGTGCAGGTGGTGGCACAGGGCACGCTGGCCGGCCTGGCCAGCTCGGCCACGCCGCTGGCCGATGCCGCCGCTGGATTCGGTGGCGAAGCACTGGCGCTGATCCTGACCGTCGGTGCCACCATCTCCATCCTCGGCACCAACAGCAACACGATGATGATGGGCCCGCGTTTCCTGTTCGCGCTGGCACGCGATGGCTATGGGCCGAAGATCCTGGCCCAGGTGCATCCGCGCTTCCATACCCCGGCCGCGTCGATCCTGTGCCAGGGCCTGATCGCGCTCGGCCTGGCCCTGTCCGGGTCGTTCGTGCAGCTGGCCCTGCTGTCGATGACCACGCGCCTGTTCGCCTACATCGGCACCGCCGCGGCGGTACTGGTCCTGGCCAAGCGCTACGCCGACCGCCCGGGCGCGTTGAAGCTGCCCGGTGGACCGCTGATTCCGGTGCTGGCACTGCTGCTGTGCGTGGCCCTGTTTGCCAGCGCCAGCTGGCAGAACACTGCCGCCGCACTGGTCGCGTTTGCCATCGGCGCAGTGATCTACACGCTGCCGCGCAAGGATGCCAGCACCGGGTGACCGGCCGCATCAGGCCGTGCCGGTCGGATTGATCTGGCAATCACGTCGCTGGACCGGGCCATTAACCATCGGGCCGGCATGATCGGGTTTCGTCCACCACGGAGCCCTCCATGACCGAGTACCAGATTCCCGGCCGCGTGCCGGACGACAGCACCCCGCGTGATGCGATCAGCAACTACTGGCGCGAGCGCTACACCGCCGAACCGTACTACGACGACCAGCTGTTCTTCGAGGACTACGAGCCGGCCTACCGCATCGGCCACGCCGCGCGTGCACAGGACATCATCCGCGCCTATGAACAGGTCGAGGCCGAACTCGAATCACGCTGGGCCAACGAACGCGGCCGCAGCCGCCTGGAATGGGCGCAGGCACGCAATGCGGTGCGTCGTGGCTGGGAGGATGCACAGCTGGCGGATCCGCAATTGAAGCGATAGCGCCCTGCTGCTGTAGAGCCGAGCATGGGCTCGGCTCTACACATTCACTCCTGTTCCGGCAGCGGCGGCACGATCGCGCTGCGCTTGCTCTCGCCACCACCGGCGGCGATCAGGTCGCGGGTATTCTTCTGCACCGCCACCGCACCGAACAGCGACAGCGCATACGCCATGCCGTAGAAGCCTTTTTCACTGGGTGCCAGCGTGGCATTCCACAGGCCGACCAGCAGCAGCATCAGCGCCGACAGCAGCGCGAACCAGCACAGCGCGTAGTACAGGCCGCTCACCGGAATGCCTTCCACGCGATCGCGCACGCTCTTCTGCAGCGAGACCGCCGCGAACAGGCCGAACAGCAGCAGGGTCAGGTAGTAGCCCTTCTCGTTGAGTGCCATCGTGGCGTTGAACAGGCCGATCAGGTACGCCGCCGCCCCCAGCAGCAGCGCCACCCACGAGGCGGCGATGAAGGCGGTGGACGGCTTGTGGGGTATTGCAGTGTTCATTGCAGGTCCTTGGCAGGCAGGCGGGCACGCTTTGCCCGGGCGTGCCCACCCTAGACGATCGCGCTGCGCTCGCACAGGGGTCGCAGGACCTTCGGGCCACGACGCTCACGGCACCGGTGGTATACAAGGGAACGCCCGGCCATCCGCATCCCCGCCCTGGAGATACCCATGACCCGCACGCCCCTGCTGCTCGCCCTCGGCTTG
Organism: Stenotrophomonas sp. YJH_SMC_29; assembly: GCF_059371235.1. Lineage (NCBI taxonomy): Bacteria > Pseudomonadati > Pseudomonadota > Gammaproteobacteria > Lysobacterales > Lysobacteraceae > Stenotrophomonas > Stenotrophomonas sp. YJH_SMC_29. The sequence continues at coordinate 74,480 of NZ_JCAFUK010000016.1, forward strand.
GTGCCGATCCTTGCCACCTCAGCCTGCAATGCCGCCGACCCGGCCGCCAACGGCGCCCAGACCGCAGCGCCCGCAGCCTCCACCGCTGCCGACCAGCGCCCGTTCACCGCCACCGAAGTCAGCCGCTTCGACCAGCCGTGGGCGATGACCTTCCTGCCTGATGGCAGCCTGCTGGTCACCGAGAAGCGCGGCAAACTGCAGCACCTGGACCTGGCCAGCGGCCAGAAGCACGAGATCACCGGTGTTCCGAAGGTCGCCTATGGTGGCCAGGGCGGTTTCGGCGACGTGATCCTGCACCCGGATTTCGCCCGCAACCACGTTATCTACCTCAGCTATGCCGAGGAAGGCACGCTGGATACGCGCGGTGCGGCGGTGGCCCGCGCCACCCTGGCGCTGGATGCCAACGGCGGTGGCCAGCTGAAGGACCTGAAGGTGATCTGGCGGCAGAGCCCCAAGGTCAGCGGCGAAGGCCACTACGGCCATCGTCTTGCCTTCGGCCCGGACGGCAAGCTGTGGATCAGTTCCAGCGAGCGGCAGAAGTTCGATCCGGCCCAGGACATGGGCAGCAACCTCGGCAAGATCATCCGCCTGAACGACGATGGCAGCCTGCCGGCGGACAACCCGTTCGCTTCGCAGGGCGGGGTGGCCGCACAGGTGTGGTCGCTGGGCCACCGCAACATCCTCGGCATGGCCTTCGATGCCAGCGGCAAGCTGTGGGCTCACGAGATGGGCCCGGCCGGCGGTGACGAACTGAACCTGGTCGTGCGCGGCGCCAACTACGGCTACCCGATCGTTTCCAATGGTGACCATTACGATGGCCGCCCGATTCCCGACCACGACACGCGCCCGGAATTCGCCGCGCCGAAGGTGACCTGGACGCCGGTGATCTCGCCGGCCGGCTTCGTGATCTACAGCGGCAGCCTGTTCCCGCAGTGGAAGGGCAGCGGCTTCATCGGCGGCCTGTCGTCCACCTCGCTGGTGCGCGTGGCCTTTGACGGCGACAGTGCACGCGAAGCCGAGCGCTTCAACATGGGCGAGCGCATCCGCGAAGTGGAACAGGGCCCGGACGGCGCGCTGTGGCTGCTGGAAGACGGCAGCAAGGCACGCCTGCTGAAGCTCACGCCGAAGACCTGAGGTAGTGCCGGCCGCCGGCCGGCACCCTGGATCCTTCCAGCATCCTGCGGTTGCCGGCCAGCGGCCGGCACTACCCTTGCCAGACGACCCCGCACGCGGGGGACCTTCACTTCGGTCTTCGTGATGGGCGAGCGCATCCGACGGTGCGCTGTGGCTGCTGGAAGACGGCACTACCCTTGCCAGACGGCCCCGCATGCGGGGGACCTTCACTTCGGTCTTCGTGATGGGCGAGCGCACCCGACGGTGCGCTGTGGCTGCTGGAAGACGGCAGGTAGTGCCGGCCGCTGGCCGGCAACCTGGATCCTTCCGGCATCCTGCGGTGGCCGGCCAGCGGCCGGCACTACCCTTGCCAGACGGCCCCGCATGCGGGGGACCTTCACTTCGGTCTTCGTGATGGGCGAGCGCATCCGACGGTGCGCTGTGGCTGCTGGAAGACGGCAGGTAGTGCCGGCCGCTGGCCGGCAACCTGGATCCTTCCAGCACCCTGCGGTGGCCGGCCAGCGGCCGGCACTACCCTTGCCAGACGGCCCCGCACGCGGGGTCGTCTGCAATCACTGGATGGTGATGACCTTCACCTCGGTCTTCGTGCAGGCCTGGTCCAGGCACTGGCCACTCAACCACACCTGGCCGCTGCCGATCATCACGCCCTGCTGGTTGACGAACACCTTGCCGAAGTCCTGCTCGGACACCGCCTTGACCACCTCCGGCGTGATGATCTTCTCGTAGTTGCGCTGGAACTCTCCGGGGCCGGAGATCTTCTTTCCGCCGCTGATGTTCAAGGGGAATCGCACTTCCTCGACCACCGCAGCGCGATCTCCACCGACCACGGCGGCCTTGAACGCATTGAAGACCTTCTCGAACTGCGCGGCATCCCCAAGCAGCGACTCGATGCGCGCACGCGCATCCTCGGCGGACGCCTCGGCTGCCGGTGCGGTAAGTGCAGCAGGTGCAGCAGCGGGTTCGGCAGCCGGCGCCGCCGGTTCAGCGGCAGGCGTCGCTGCCGCGTTCGCTTCCATCGGCGGCGGCGCATCCACCGCAGGCTGCGCCGGCGGCTCAGGCTGCGAACAGGCCGCCAGCAGCAGGGCGGGAATCAGGTAGGCCATCCGGCGCATGCGCGCACTCCATCGAAACAGGAAGCCCGATGGTAGCGCCGCCACAGTGAGGACAACAAAAAGGGGACGGAGGGGATTAAGTCGTTAGTGGCACAAACGACTTAATCCCCTCCGTCCCCTTTTTCTTGATCAGGCCTTCAGCAGTTCGAACTGCACCGCTTCGCCGGCGGCCGACGATGCACAGACCCACAGGTCGAACTGGCCCGGCTCGGCACGCAGCACGCCATCGCGGCCGGTAAAGGCCAGCTGCTCGCGGGTCAAAGTGAACACCACTTCGGTCGACTCACCCGGCTGCAGCGCCACCTTGCGGAAGTCCTTCAGTTCACGCACCGGACGCACGCGGCTGGCCACGCGATCGTGGACGTACAGCTGCACCACTTCCTCGCCCGCCACGCGGCCGGTGTTGGTCAGCACGGTGGTGATGGTCAGGGTGTCGTCCCAGCCGAGCTGTGCCGTGCTCAGCTGCGGCACGCCGTAGGCGAAGGTGGTGTAGCCGATGCCATGGCCGAACGGGTACAGCGGTTCGTTGGGAATCTCGCGCCAGCGGGCCTTGAACTCCGACATGGTCGGCAGTTCCGGGCGGCCGGTGCGCGGGTGGTTGTAGAAGTACGGCTGCTGGCCGGACACCTGCGGGAAACTGACCGGCAGGCGGCCGGACGGGCTGTAGTCGCCGAACAGCACATCGGCCACGGCATGGCCGGTCTGCGTGCCCAGATACCAGGTCACCGCCACGGCCTGCGCATTGCGCACCGCGCCCTGCAATGCCAGCGCGCGGCCATTGCGCAGCAGCACCACCAGCGGCTTGCCGGTCATCGCCACGGCCTCGGCCAGCGCCTGCTGTGCCGGCGGCAGGGTGATTTCCACGCGCGACTGCGCTTCACCGCTGTAGCGCTGCGGTTCACCCAGCGCCAGCACCACCACGTCAGCACGCAGTGCGGCAGCCACAGCGGCTTCTGTGCCGCCGGGAATCGCGGCTTCCAGTTCGCAACCCGGCACGATTTCCAGCAGCGCTTCGTCGCCGATGGCGGCACGCACGCCGGTTTCCAGGTCCACGTAACGCTGCTTGTCGCCGAACAGCGTCCAGCAGCCTTCGATGTTCTCGCGGTCCTGCACGAACGGGCCGATCAGCGCGATCTTCTGCCCGGTCTTCTGCAGCGGCAGCACGTTGTCACGGTTGTTCAGCAGCACGATCGAACGCCGCGCAGCATCGCGCGACAGTGCATCATGCGCGGCAAGGTGCGAGGTATCCGCTTCACGCGCCGGGTCCAGCGACCGGTACGGGTCGTCGAACAGGCCGATGGTCTCCTTCAGCCACAGGATGCGGCGCACGCCCTCATCCAGCACCGCCATCGGCACCTCGCCGCTCTCGACCAGGCCCGGCAGGTGCTCGGCGTAGAAGCCGCTCTGCATGCTCAGGTCCAGGCCGGCGGTGAACGCCTTGGCCGTGGCATCGCGGTCATCGGCGGCGTAGCCGTGCGCGACCAGTTCCATGTCGGCGGTGTAGTCGGAGATCACCACGCCCGGGAACTTCCATTCGCCGCGCAGGATGTCGGTCAGCAGTTCGGCATTGGCACTGGCCGGCACGCCATTGATGTCATTGAACGAGGACATCACGGTGATCGCGCCGGCATCGAAGGCGGCCTTGAACGGCGGCAGGTGCACATCGCGCAGGGTCTGCGGCGAGATGTCCACCATGTTGTACTCCATGCCGGCCATCACCGCGCCATAGGCGGCGAAGTGCTTCGGCGTGGCCAGCAGCGAATCTGCCGCACGCAGGTCGCTGCCCTGGAAGCCACGCACGCGGGCGGCGGCGAACGCACAGCCCAGCACCACGTCCTCGCCGGCGCCTTCGGCGCCACGGCCCCAGCGCTGGTCGCGGGCGATGTCCACGGCCGGCGCATAGGTCCAGTGCAGGCCGGCAGCGGTGGCTTCGATCGCAGTGGCGCGCGCGGTGCGCTCGGCCAGGTCCGGCTCGAAGCTGGCGGCCTCGCCCAGCGGAATCGGGAACACGGTACGCATGCCGTGGATCACGTCGGCGGCGAGGATCACCGGGATGCCCAGGCGGCTCTCTTCGGTCGCGACCTGCTGGATGCGGCGGCCCAGTTCGGCGCCCACACCATTGAACAGCGAGCCGACCTTGCCCTCGCGCACCTGCTGCAGCACCTGGTCGGCATTGCGCACGTTGGCTTCCGGGTTCACGTCCGGGGCGAACGGGCGGACCATGTCCGCGAAGACACCCAGCTGGCCGACCTTTTCCTCGACGGTCATCTGGGCAATGAGGGATTCGATGCGATCGGAGGCCACCGGCAGTCCTTGATGAAAACGTTTACAAGCCCGGCATTCTAGCGATCCCGGGCGATTTTGCGAGAGGTTTCGTCATTCAGCTTCCTCCCCCGGCGGGACCCGCAGGCGCCCGTCAGGGGCACCGCAGCTTACTCCGACCCGGCCAGCTGGCGCCGCCCGGCCATCAACATGGCGTCGCTGGACGCCTGGAACACCCGCAGCCCGAAGGCCGGCAGGATCGCCAGCAGGTGGTCGAAGATGTCCGACTGCACGGCCTCGTACTCGCCCCAGGCGGTGCTGCGGGTGAAGCAGTACAGCTCCAGCGGCAGGCCCTCGGTGGTCGGCTGCAGCTGCCGCACCAGCAGGGTCATGTCGGTATGGATGCCCGGATGGCTGCGCAGGTAGCGCTCCACATACGCGCGGAAGGTACCCAGGTTGGTCACCCGGCGGCTGTTGACCTCGGCCACGCCCTGCTCGCGCAGGCGTCCGTTCCATTGCCCCAGCTCCTGCGCTTTCTCGCGCAGGTAGTCGCGCAGCAGCGCGAACTCGCCGAGGAAGGCCAGGTCACCCTCGTCCAGGAAGCCGACGCTGTGCTGGTCCAGGTACAGCGCGCGCTTGATCCGGCGCCCGCCGGCCTCCTGCATGCCGCGCCAGTTCTTGAACGACTCGGTCACCAGCTTCTTGGTCGGGATGGTGGTGATGGTCTTGTCGAAGTTCTGCACGGTGACGGTGTGCAGCGCGATGTCGATGACGTCACCGTCGGCATTCTGGCTGGGCATCTCGATCCAGTCGCCGATGCGCACGCGGCCATCGCCACTGATCTGCACGCTGGCCACCAGCGACAGGATGGTGTCCTGGAAGATCAGCATCAGCACCGCCGTGGCCGCGCCCAGGCCGGTGACCAGGTAGCGCAGATCGACCCCCGCCAGGGTTGCGACGATCGACAGTCCCGCGATCACGAAGATGACGATCTTGGCGACCTGCAGGTAGCCCTTGATCGGCTTGTTGCGTGCCTCGGGGCGGCGCTCGTAGAGATCATTGGCCGCATCCAGCGCATGCGAGAGGGCCAGCACCACGGTCAGGATCGCCCACGCCTGGCAGGCGCCGATGATGAAGCTGACCAGCCCCGGCGGCAGGTCCGGCACGATGCGGATACCCGAGGCGATCACTTGGCTGGGGACCACGTTCGACAGCCGCGAGATCACCCGCATCAGGTGGCTGCCGCGGCCGGTATCGGCGCCGGGAAGCCGGCTGAGCAGGCGCCGCAGGCCACGCAACAGGATGCGCTTGGTCACCCAGTTGGCCAGGCCTGCAGCGACCAGCAGGGCCGAGATCATCAACGCCAGGTAGGCGCCAGGATAGGGTTCCAGTGTGTTCTGCAGCCGTTCCAGCCACTGTACCGCCACCACCGCGTCCACCATCCGTTGTCTCCTGTCTGTTTCGTTGTTACCAAGATTGCCGGCCAGCGGCCGGCACTACCGGGGTTTCCGGCCGGTGGCCGGTTTGCCGGGTCAGTCGCGCGTGCGCTCGATGATCACGCCCACCGCGCGCGCACCGCGCACCGCACCGGGCTTGCTCAGCTTCAGGCGCAGCCACTTCACCTCGAACTCGTCCAGCACGATCTGCGCGCAGCGCTCGGCCAGGGTTTCGACCAGGCCGAATTCCGACTCGCGCACGAACTGTTCCAGGCGCTTGCTCACTGCCTTGTAGTTCAGGGTGTGGGCGATGTCATCGGTGGCCGCGGGGCGTCGGTTGTCGAAGCCCATTTCCAGGTCGAACACCAGGTCCTGGCGGATCCGTCGTTCCCAATCGTAGATACCGATCAGGGCGTCGATCGTCAGCCCTTCGATGAAAACCTTGTCCATTGCGCGTACCGGCACGAATACAGGCGGCCATGGTAACGGCACGGCGGTGAGCCTGCCCGGAACGGGCGGTGGGCGGCCGGCGTGAGGCGGCCCGGAAAAGACAAAGGGCCCTGCTGGGCGGGGCCCTTTGGTACCTCTCAACGTCCCCGGCGGGAGCTGGAATCCAGCCGCGAGTCCCGAAGCACACGATGCAGATCGTGGCTGCCTGACGCGGCGGCGTCGCCCGCAGCGTTTCACCCGGCGCTTCGAGGGAGCCATCTGGACGCGGGGCTTGAAGATTGCGTTACCGCAGCTGATCCACGCGCGCTGCCCGCACACCCTGGGCTGGCTGCAGCGCCATGAGCGTGCGACGACGGTGTTGGCGCAATCGCCATGGGCAGGGCGTCCGTAATGCGTCCGCCGGGCGAGTCCCGGCGCGTCCGGCTCATACCGCCGGCAGCGTCGCCATGTCCCAGCGCGGGGTCACGTCCACCTTCGGCGGGCTGTGCTGGCCGGCCTGCAGCCGCAGCGCGCCAGCGAAGGCGATCATCGCGCCGTTGTCGGTGCACAGCGCCGGCCGCGGGAAGCAGGCACGGCCGCCGAGGCGCTCGGCCATCTGCTGCAGGCGCGCACGCAGGCGCTTGTTCGCGCCGACGCCGCCGGCCACCACGATCACATTGGTTCCAGCCGCTTCCAGCGCGCGCTCGCACTTGATCGACAGGGTCTCGACCACGGCGTCTTCAAAGCCGCGGGCGATGTCGGCGCGGGTCTGCTCGCTCTGGTCACTGTCGCGCCAGGCCATCAGGACCTGGGTCTTCAGGCCGGAGAAGCTGAAATCCAGCCCCGGGCGGTCGGTCATCGGCCGCGCGAAGCGGTACGCGCCCGGCGTGCCCTGCTCGGCCAGCCTGGCCAGCTGCGGGCCGCCCGGGTACGGCAGGCCCATCAGCTTGGCGGTCTTGTCGAAGGCCTCGCCGGCCGCATCGTCCAGGGTCTCGCCCAGCAGCCGGTACTGGCCGATGGCGTCCACCGCCACCAGCTGGGTATGGCCACCGGACACCAGCAGCGCCACGAAAGGCGCTTCCGGCGGGTCGTCTTCCATCAGCGGCGCCAGCAGGTGGCCTTCCATATGGTGTACGCCCACTGCCGGCACCTCCAGCGCCCAGGCCAGCGAGCGGGCCACGCCCGCGCCGACCAGCAGCGCGCCGACCAGGCCGGGACCGGCCGTGTAGGCCACGCCATCGATATCGCCCACGCCGAGGCCGGCGTCGGCCAGGGTCTGGCGCACCAGCGGCAGCAGTTTGCGGACGTGGTCGCGGCTGGCCAGCTCAGGCACCACACCCCCATATTCGGCGTGCAGGGCGATCTGGCTGTAGACCGCGTGGGCGCGCAGGGCCGCGCTGCCGGACAGGTCGGTGTCATACACCGCCACGCCGGTCTCATCACAGGAAGATTCGATGCCAAGGACTCGCATGCCTGCTATTATGACGCCCCTGCCGCCCCCTCGGGGGACGTGCAGATCTCACTGCTTTCGAACCCCCGGCCCGTATTCAGGGTTGGCCGCTTGCAGTTTGTCTATTCGCCGCTATAATGTGCGGCTCGCCGGGCGTGACCCGGTTCTACTGTGTCCCGGAGATTCCATGCCCAGCGTCAAAGTCCGCGAGAACGAGCCCTTCGAGTTTGCTCTTCGCCGCTTCAAGCGCACTTGCGAAAAGGCCGGTGTGCTGGCCGAAACCCGCAAGCGCGAGTTCTACGAAAAGCCGACCCAGGAGCGCAAGCGCAAGGCCGCCGCTGCTGTGAAGCGTCAGCTGCGCCGCTCGTCGCGCGACGTCACCAAGCGTCAGCGCCTGTACTGATCGGACGCATCTTCATTGCGGCGGGCCTGCCTGTCGCGAGGGAGCCGAAGCCGGCACGCGCGAGCGTCGCCGGCTTTTTGCGTTTCCGGGTTCGGGCAGCCGCCCCGCCCCACCTACCACCACGAGGTTCCTCATGAGCATGAAGCAGCAGCTCACCGAAGACATGAAGGCCGCCATGAAGGCGGGCGAGAAGCACAAGCTGGGCGTGATCCGCCTGATCAACGCTGCCATCAAGCAGCGCGAAGTCGACGAGCGCATCGAGCTGGACGACACCGCCGTGATCGCCGTGCTCGACAAGATGGTCAAGCAGCGCAAGGACTCGGTCAGCCAGTACGAAGCCGCCAACCGCGAAGACCTCGCCGAGATCGAACGCGCCGAGATCGTGGTCATCGAAGCCTACCTGCCGGCCAAGATGGGCGAGGCCGAGATCGTGGCCGCCATCCAGGCCGCCATCGCCGAGACCGGTGCGTCCGGCCCGGCCGATATGGGCAAGCTGATGGGCGCCCTGAAGCCCAAGCTCGCCGGCCAGGCCGACATGGGCCTGGTGTCCAAGCTGGTCAAGCAGCAGCTGGCGTAACCCGGCACGCGGGGTCGGATCCCTTCCGCAGCGCGGAAGGGCTCTGACCCCATTGATGCACCCGCTTCACCGCACCTTCGTCGGTTGCCTGCTACAACCGCACACATGGTTGAACCCGAGCCCAACGTTCCCGTGTCCCTGCACAAGTACCTCAAGCGCCTGCAGGACAGCTTTCCGATGGCGGTGGCCAAGCGCTTCATCGACGTCGACGTGCTGACCCAGGCAGCCTCCGTCTCGTTCTACGCCCTGCTGTCGATGGCACCGCTGCTGGTGCTGCTGCTGTGGCTGACCGCCTCGCTGTACCCGCCGGCACAGCAGGCGCTGATCGAGCAGATCAGCTCGGTGGCCGGCAGCAGTGCCGCGACCGTGGCCGAAACCGTCCTGAAGAATGCCGACAACCAACCGGACGTCGGCTCGTTGGCGGGCCTGTGGAGCACGCTGCTGCTGTTCGTGGGCGCCACGGCCGTGTTCGCGCAGCTGCAGAACGCGCTCAACCTGATCTTCCGCACCAGTGGCGAGCGCCTGGAGGGCATCAAGGCCTGGCTGCGCAAGCGCGTGTTCTCGTTCGGCGTGGTGCTGGCCCTGGGCTTCCTGCTGATCCTGTCGATGACTGCCACCACGGTGCTGCAGGTGGCCTTCGCACAGCTGCCTTCGATCCTGCCGGCGCTGGGCTACGCCACCAGCCTGCTGCTGTACGCGGTGGGGTTCGCTTTCATGTACCACTACCTGCCCGACCGTCGCGTGGCGTGGCGCCAGGCCTTCATCGGCGGTGCCATCACGTCGGCGTTGTTCGCACTGGGCCGCTACGGCATCGGCGTCTACATCGCCACCGTGGCACCGGGCAGCGCCTACGGCTCGATGGGTGCGCTGGTGATCTCGCTGGTCTGGATCTACTACGCCACCGTCGTGTTCTTCGTGGGCGCGCTGATGACGGCGGTGATCGACGAGCGCCTGCGCGCGCGCCACCACCTGGCCGCAGCCGGCATTGATCCGGCAACCGCCAGCCAGGTGCCCGACAGGGGGTAAACTAGGGCGACCGCCCCCGGTTCCGTCGCGTGGTCCTGCACCGCGCCCTGCCCTGTTGCCCATGGCCCGTATCCCCGACGCTTTCATCGACGACCTGCTGGCCCGCACCGACATCGTCGAGGTGGTGGGCAGCCGCGTGCCGTTGAAGCGCCAGGGCAAGGAATACGCCGCGCGCTGCCCGTTCCATGACGAGCGCTCGGCCTCGTTCACGGTCTCGCCCACCAAGCAGTTCTATCACTGCTTCGGCTGCGGCGCGCACGGCACCGCGATCAGCTTCCTGATGAACTACGACCGCCTCGAGTTCCTCGATGCGGTCGATGAGCTGGCCAAGCGTGCCGGCATGGAGGTGCCGCGCAACGAGAACCCGCGCAGCCCCCAGCAGCAGGACGACAGCCGCGAGCTGTATTCGGCACTGGATGCCGCCGCCCGGTTCTTCCAGAAGAACCTGGAAAGCAGCGACAAGGCACGCAGTTACCTCGATGGGCGTGGCGTGGACGAAGAGAACCGCGCGCGCTTCCAGATCGGCTACGCCCCGGACGGGTACAGCGGCCTGCGCGATGCGCTGGGCAAGGACGAGCGGCGCATGAAGCTGCTCGACCGTGCCGGCCTGTTCTCCAAGAACGATCGCGGCCATGTCTACGACAAGTTCCGCGACCGGGTGATGTTCCCGATCTTCGATCGTCGTGGCCGGGTGATCGCCTTCGGCGGCCGCGTGTTCGAGAAGGACGACGGCCCCAAGTACCTCAACTCGCCCGAGACCGCGCTGTTCCACAAGGGCCGGGAGCTGTACGGCCTGTGGCAGGTGCGCCAGGCCAACCAGAAGATCGAGCGGCTGATCGTGGTCGAGGGCTACATGGACGTGGTCTCGCTGTTCCAGTTCGGCGTCACCCAGGCGGTGGCCACGCTGGGTACCGCCACCACGCCGGACCATGCCGAGCTGCTGTTCCGCAACGCGCCGGACGTGTTTTTCTGCTTCGACGGCGACGCCGCCGGCCGCCGCGCCGGCTGGAAGGCGCTGGAGTCGGTGCTGCCGCGCATGAAGGACGGCCGCCAGGCCTTCTTCCTGTTCCTGCCCGATGGCGAGGACCCGGACACCATCGTGCGCAAGGAAGGCGCCGAGGCCTTCAACGAACGCCTGAAGCAGGCCACACCGCTGTCGCAGTTCTTCTTCGACGAGCTCACCCGCGAGATCAATCTGGGCACGCTCGATGGCAAGGCGCGCCTGGCCGAGCGGGCAAAGCCGATGCTGGCACAGATTCCCGATGGTGCCTTCGGCGACCTGATGAAGCAGCAGCTGGCGCAGCTGACCGGGCTCGGCGGCAACGCGCAGTCTGCGCGCGCGCCGATGCCGCAACGCCAGCCACAGCGGACGATCCAGCCGGTGGCCAAGCGCAGCCTGGTGCGCGGCGCGATCGCCGTGCTGCTGCAGCAACCGTCGCTGGCGCTGACCCTGGGTGGCCAGCATCACTTCCAGGGCCTGCGCCTGCCAGGCGTGGAGCTGCTGCTGGAGCTGCTGGGGCTGGTCGAACAGCGCCCGGACATCAGCACCGGCGCCCTGCTGGAACACTTCGACGGGCGTGAGGAACAGGCTTCGCTGCATACGCTGGCCGCACAGACGCTGCCCGGCACCGAAGCCAGCTGGACCCAGGAGCTGCACGACGCGGTGGCCCAGCTGGAGAAACAGCTGCTGGTGCAACGTCTGGAGGAGTTGTTGGCAAAGCAGCGCCAGCAGGGTCTGGACGATACTGACAAGTACGAGCTGCGCGAGCTGCTGAAGGCGCGCGCCGGACTGCGCCTGTAGCGGCAGACCGTTCCCACGGAGAAGACCATGCTGCTGCGCCTGACCTGCCTGCTGTTGTTGTCGCTCTGCCTGCCACTGGCGGCCCTGGCCGAAGAGGCATCCCTCAACGAGGTCCGGCCTGGCCTGTATGCCGGCGGCCAGCCCAGCGCTGCACAGCTGCGGGCCCTGGCCGCGCAGGGGGTGCGCACCGTGATCGACCTGCGCCAGCCTGGCGAGGATCGCGGTTTCGACGAAACCTGTGCCGCCGAATCACTCGGCCTGCGTTATGTGCGCATCCCGGTGGCCGGCGCCGACGGGCTCGATGCCGCCAACGTGCGCGCCGTGCACCAGGCCCTGCAGCAGAGCCAGGGGCCGGTGCTGCTGCACTGCGCGTCCGGCAACCGTGCTGGCGCCGTGCTCGGCCTGGTCAACGCACGCTACGAACACGCCAGCCCCGAACAGGCCCTGCGGCTTGGCCAGCGCGCCGGCCTGAAGTCGCTGGAAACCGCCACCCGCCAGCGCCTGGCCACACCGGTCACTTCGCCCTGAACCCTCCGCACCAAGGACACTGCCCACCATGACCCGCTGGTGGTCGCGCCTGCGACCGGACAATTTCACCCTCGCCCTGCTGTGCACCGTCGGCCTGGCCTCGCTGCTGCCGATGAAGGGCGCCGCCGCCATCGTGCTCGACGATGTCACCACCGTCGCCATCGCCGCGCTGTTTTTCCTGCACGGCGCGCGTCTGCCGCGCGAGTCGATCATCGGCGGCATGCTGCACTGGCGGCTGCACCTGACCATCCTGGCCTGCACCTTCCTCCTGTTCCCGCTGCTGGGGCTGATGTTCAAGCCGCTGTCAGGCTGGTTGCTGACCCCGGAGCTGTACCTGGGCGTGCTGTTCCTGTGCACCCTGCCCTCCACCGTGCAGTCGTCCATCGCGTTCACCTCGATGGCGCGCGGCAACGTGCCAGCGGCGGTGTGCAGCGCTTCGCTGTCGAGCATCCTCGGCGTGTTCCTGACCCCGCTGCTGCTGACCGCGCTGGCCGGTACGTCCGGCGGCGTGCATGACCCGCTGCATGCGATCGGCGGCATCATGCTGCAGCTGCTGGTGCCGTTCGTGGCGGGCCACCTGCTGCGGCCGTGGATCGCCGGCTGGGTGGAAAAGCAGCGCGCGCTGCTGCGCTACACCGACCAGGGCACGATCCTGCTGGTGGTGTATTCGGCGTTCGGCGAAGCCGTCACCGAAGGCCTGTGGAGCAAGACGCCGCTGCTGTCGCTGCTGGCGGTGGCGGTGGTCGCCGCCGTGCTGCTCGGCATCGCCATGCCGCTGATCACCTTCATCGCCCGCCGCCTGCGTTTCAACCGCGAGGACGAGATCGCCATCGTGTTCTGCGGCTCGAAGAAGAGCCTGGCCACCGGCGTGCCGATTGCCAAGGTCCTGTTCGCCGGCGGCAGTCTCGGCGCCATCGTGCTGCCGGTGATGATCTACCACCAGATCCAGCTGATCGTCTGCGGCGTGATCGCGCAGCGTTATGCGCGGCGCAAGCCCTGACCATCCGGGGAATGATCCACGCATGGCGTGGATCTACTGTGGAGCCGAGCCCATGCTTGGCTGATGCCGGTGATCCGGCGTAGATCCACGCCATGCGTGGATGTCCGCGCGAACAGGTAGGGTCAGAGCCCCTTCGGGGATCCGACCCCGAGGTCACAACCAGGGCAGGATCCAGTGGTCCACCAGCAGGAAGGCGAACAGCGCCATCAGGTAGACGATGGAGTAATAGAACATCTTCATCGAGAACAGCTCGTCCGGCGGGTCCAGCATGCGCCAGGCGTACCAGAGGAACACGGCATTGAGCACGATTGCGCCGCCCAGGTAGAACGCACCGCTCATGCCCACCAGGTACGGCAGCAGGCAGACCAGCGCCAGCACCACCGAATACACCATGATCTGCCTGCGGGTGTGCACCACGCCGTGGGTCACCGGCAGCATCGGGATCTCGGCCTTGGCGTAATCCTCGCGGCGGAAGATCGCCAGCGCCCAGAAATGCGGCGGGGTCCAGATGAAGATGATCAGCACCAGCAGCGACGAGTACGCCCAGTCCGACGAACCCTGCATGCCGGTCACCGCGGCCCAGCCCAGCATCGGCGGCATCGCCCCGGCAAGGCCGCCGATGACGATGTTCTGCGAGGTCGCACGCTTGAGGTACACGGTGTAGATCACCGCGTAGCCGATCAGCGAGGCGAAGGTCAGCACCGCGGTGATCAGGTTCACCCACAGCACCAGGAGGGTCATCGACAGCACGATGAGCACGCCGGCGAACACCAGCACCTGCCATGGCTTGACCTTGCCCACCACCAGCGGCCGCCACGAGGTGCGCGCCATCTGCGCATCGATGTGCGCGTCCAGCAGCTGGTTGATCGCGGCCGCGGCCGAGGCCGCCAGCCAGATGCCGAGGAAGCCGAGCAGGCCGGCGCGCACCTGCTCCCAGCTGGGCACGCCCGGAATGGCCAGGACCATGCCGACCAGCGCGGTGAACACGATCAGGGCGACGACCTTGGGCTTGGTCAGGTCCCAGTACTGGCGGTAATTGGAAAACATGGAATCAGTCCGGGGCACGCAGGCGGGCCAGCAGGCTGACCAGCACGAACAACAGGGCAACGGCCACGCCGTTATGGGCCACGGCCACTTCCAGCGGCAGTGCCAGCTTCACATTGAGGATGCCGAGCGTGACCTGCAGCACCAGCAGCGCGATCAGCGCACTGGCCCAGCCACGCATGCTCGGCAAACGGAACAGGCGCACGCCCAGCCACAGCAGGTAGACGGCCACCACCACGGCGAACAGGCGATGGGCCATCTGGATGGCGATACGCGAGGCGCCATCGAGCACGCCGCCTTCGTAATCCACGCCGATGCCACGCCACAGCGTGAAGCCCTCGACGAAGTTGTGCTGCGGCCACCACTGGTTGGCGCAGCGCGGGAAGTTGTCCAGCGAGGCGCTGCCACCGCCGCAGGCCAGCGCCGCGTAGTTGGCGCTGACCCAGCCGCCCAGGGCGATCTGGGTGACCAGCACGGCCAGGCCGATGCGCAGCAGCCACTTCAGCTTCGGCGCCTCGGCCAGGGTGATCGGCATGTGCGTGGCACGCCACGCCATCCAGGCCAGCAGCGCGAACATCAGCATGCCGCCCAGCAGATGGCCCATCACCACGATCGGCTTGAGCAGCAGGGTCACCGTCCACATGCCCAGCAGGGCCTGGAAGATCACCACCGCCAGGGTCAGCAGTGCGGCGCGCGCCAGGTCGATGTTGCTCCAGCGCAGCGCGGCGATCAGCAGGATCGCCTCGCCGATCAGGGCCAGCGCGCTGGCCGTTCCATGCCAGCCCATCATGTACAGCGGTATGCCGGCGGCCACCAGCACGCAGGCGGTCACCACCGCCGTGGTTCCAAAGCGGCGCTTGCGCGTGGCCAGCAGGGCCAGGGTCAGGATCTCGATGCCCAGCGCGCCGGCCAGGAAGCGGTGCACCTGCTCACGCCAGGCCTTGTGGGTCTCCAGCGGGCGGATCTCCGCCGCCGGGTGGCCGATGGTCTCTTCCACGTGCTGCGGCCAGGTGGCCTGCCCGTAACAGGTCGGCCAGTCCGGGCAGCTCAGGCCGGCATCGGACAGGCGCACGAAGGCGCCGAACATGATCGTGCTCGCCGTCATGATCATGGCGAACCACGCCAGGCGGTGGAAATTGCGGTGCAGCGCCGGACGCGCGGAAAGGCTCATCAAACGGGACTCACTTCAGTTTCAGCAACGTGGCCATGTCCTTGCGCAGGCCACCCAGGTCGGTGCCGGGGGCATGGCGCATGATCACGAAGCCGTTCGGATCAATCACGTAGACCGGCAGTCCAGCCGGATCATCGACGCCGGGCAGCGCCGCGCGCAGGGCTGGCGACGGAGCCAGCGGCCGCAGCGCGGGCAGCGAGGCGATCGACGCCGGTGGCGTTCCCAGCCACAGGATCTCGACATTATCGGCGTTATGGCCGAACAGCTGCCACACCTTGCCCAGTCCCTGCGACAAAGTGACGCACTGCGCGTCGCAGGCACCGGGCGGGGCCACCAGCAGGCGCCAGGTACGGGCTTCGGGGTTCCACGGGTACGGCTGGCCATTGGCCAGGGTCGGTGCCTGCTGGCGCAGGTCCACCGGCGGCTGCAGCAGCTGGCCGGCGTTGCGGTGCCCGGTCGGCTGCCAGCCGGAGAAGCGCAGCACCGCCGCCAGTGCCATCGCCCCGAAGAACACGGCAAACAGCAGCACCAGGGTCCGGCGGCCGGAACCGCGCGCCTGCGGGGACGTAGCAGTGTTCATGCGGGGCATTTTCTCATGGTTGGGCAAGGGATGCGGGTGCGGTACCCCGGTAGTGCCGGCCGCTGGCCGGCATCCAGGATTGCGGGGGATGCCGGCCAGCGCCCGGCACTACCGGGCCACGGCACGTCGCCTGCGCCACTCCAGCACCAGCGCCACCACCAGCACGGTCAGCGCCAGGCCGAACCACTGCACGGCGTAACCCAGGTGGCGCTGCGGCGGCAGCGTGTTGGGCAGCAGGTCCAGGTCGCGTTCGTCGCCGAAGGGCAGCGCCGGATCCAGGCGCAGCACGCGCTCGGGCAAGGCCGGCAGGCCCAGCGCCGCCGCCAGGCCCTCCGCCGGCAACCGGCTGGCCAGCCAGCGCCCGGCCTCACCGGTGGCAGAAAACGCCGGCCCCAGCGCCAGCCCGGCCGACGGCGGCGGCGCCAACAGCCCGCGCACGGCCACCGGCGAAGGCGGCGACGGCACCTCCGGCAGCGTGCGGTCCGGCGGCAGCGCGCGCCAGCCGAGGTCGACCAGCAGCACGCGACCTTCGTCACTGCGGAACGGGCGGTAGATCTTTACCCCGGCGCGGCCGTGCCGGGTCTGGTTGTCCAGCAGCACCACGCCGGGCAGGAAGCGGCCATGGTCGGCCACGCCATGCAACGCGCCCGGTGCGGCCAGCGCCTGGGCCAGCGACAGCGCCTGAGCCACCGCTGGCCCCTGCGCATCCAACAGCGCCTGTTTGGCATGCATGCGCTGCAGCTGCCACAGCCCCAATGCGGTGAATCCGGCCATCGCCAGCACGGCCAGAAGCCACCCGATCACGCGCGTGTGCTGGCGCATCATGACAAGTCCGCGCAAACGCGGTCAGATAGGCGCATCCACCCTGCCCTCGAGCCGCGCATGAGTGATTCGCTGAAGACCCTGCTGGTAATCGCGTTTCTGATCGTCATCGTCTGGAATCTGGGCGCCGGCCTGTATTACCTGCTGGTCGACCGCGGCCAGACCAAGCGCACGGTCAACGCGCTGACACGTCGCATCGCGGTGTCGGTCGCGTTGATCCTGCTGGTGATCGTGAGCATCTACATGGGCTGGATCAAACCGCACGGCATCGGCGGCTGACGCCGCAGCCGCCGGGATCAAAGCACGTAGACGAACATGAAGAGCATCAGCCACACCACGTCGACGAAGTGCCAGTACCAGGCAGCGGCTTCGAAACCGAAATGGTTGTCACGGGTGAAGTGCCCCTTGGCCGAACGCAGCCACATCACCACCAGCATGATCGTGCCCAGCAGCACGTGCGCGCCGTGGAAGCCGGTCAGCATGAAGAACGTCGAACCGTAGATGCCCGAGCCCAGCGTCAGGTTCAGTTCCTTGTAGGCGTGGAGGTACTCCTCTGCCTGCAGGGTCAGGAAGCCCAGGCCGAGCACCACGGTCATGCCCAGCCAGACCAGCAGCTGGCGGCGGTTGCCGGCCTTCAGTGCGTGGTGGGCGATGGTCAGGGTCACGCCGGAGGTCAGCAGGATCAGCGTGTTGATCAGCGGCAGGCCCCAGGCCGGGATGGTCTGGAACGCACCACCGATCGCCGCCGGGCCATTGGTCGGCCATCCGGCGGAATAACCCTGCCAGAGCAGCTCGTTGGTCATCACCCCGCGGCCTTCGCCACTGAGCCACGACAGGCCCAGGTTGCGGGTGTAGAACAGCGCGCCGAAGAAGGCACCGAAGAACATCACTTCGGAGAAGATGAACCAGATCATCCCCATCCGGAACGAACCATCGACCTGGTGGTTGTAGCTGCCCGCCTGTGACTCGCGCACCACGTCGCTGAACCACCAGAACAGGGTCAGCACCAGCATCGCGATGCCGACGTAGAACGTCCAGCGCCCCCAGCCGGCATCGTTGAGCCAGCTGGCCACGCCCACCATGGTCACCATCATCGCAATGGACCCCACGAAAGGCCATTTGCTCTGGGCCGGGACGAAGTACACGTTGGCGTCGGTCGGTGTCTGGGCCATGTCGGTATCCGGGTCAGGGTGCGGCGTGCGCGCCGTCCGAGGTGGCGGCCGGGGCCAGCCGATCGGACAACGCGTCGTTGCGGTAGAAGGTGTAGGACAAGGTGATCGTCTTGATCTCCGGCGGCAGGTCCGGATCGACGATGAAACGCACCGGCATGTCGCGCTTCTCGCCGGCCTGCAGCGTCTGCGCGGTGAAACAGAAACATTCGGTCTTGCTGAAGAAGCCCGACGCACGCGCCGGTGCCACCGAAGGCACCGCGCTGCCGACCACGGCAGCTGCGCTGTCATTGCGGGCGAAGTACAGCGCCTCGTTGAGTTCGCCGGGCACCACGTCCATGGTCAGCTGCTCAGGATGGAACGACCACGGCAGGCGCGAATTGACGCCGCCGTCGAACTCCACGCGCACGGTGCGCTTGCCCGCCGCCGCGCCTGCACTGGCTTCCCCTCCTGGACCGCGCTCCAGGCGCACACCGAAAACCTTCTCACAGGCGATGCGGTACAGCGGCACCAGCGAGAACGTCAGCAGGAACACCGCCACCGCCACGCCGATCAGGCGCGGCAGCCCGGCACTGGGTGAGGGCGTGCTGGCCGGCGCCTCGCTCATCGCCCGATCACCCCGCTGAGGATGAAGCCGACATAGACCAGTACGGCGATGGCGCCGACCCACATCGCCGTGCGCTTCGCACGCTGGCGCTGCTGCTCGATGCTTCCGCCCTGGTAGAGCCGACCGCTGGTCGGCTGCTTTTCGTTGTTGTAGAGCCGACCGCTGGTCGGCTGCTTCTCATCCGCCGAGCATGGCTCGACTCTACCGATCGGGAGCGGGCTCTCGTTATGCATGCCCCACCTCAATGCGTGATGTCGTCATGTGCCAGGTCCCCCGGGCGGAGGGTCGGCGGCGTGGTGAAGGTGTGTGCCGGTGCCGGCGACGGCAGCGTCCACTCCAGCCCGCGCGCGCCTTCCCAGGAACGGGCCTCGGCCTTCTCGCCGTTGCGCAGCGAGGACAGCAGGATCGCGGCCATCATGAACGGGGTGACGAACATGCCGAACGCGCCGATCGAACTGATCAGGTTCCAGTCGGCAAAGGCCACGCTGTAATCGGGAATGCGGCGCGGCATGCCGGCCAGGCCGAGGAAATGCTGCGGGAAGAACAGCAGGTTGACGAACACGATCGACCACCAGAAGTGCACCTTGGCCCACTTCTCGCTGTACATGCGCCCGGTCCACTTCGGCCACCAGTAGTACACCGCAGCGATCAGCGCGAACACCGCGCCGGTCACCAGCACGTAGTGGAAGTGGGCGACCACGAAGTAGGTGTCGTGGTACTGGAAGTCGGCGGCGACGATCGCCAGCATCAGGCCGGAGAAGCCACCGATGGTGAACAGGATGACGAAGGCCACCGACCACAGCATCGGCGCCTCGAACGTCAGCGAGCCGCGCCACATCGTGCTGACCCAGTTGAACACCTTCACCCCGGTCGGGATCGAGATCAGCATGGTGGCGAACATGAAATAGATCTCGCCGCCCAGCGGCATGCCCACGGTGAACATGTGGTGGGCCCAGACGATGAACGACAGGAACGCGATCGCGGCGGTGGCGTACACCATCGCCTGGTAGCCGAACAGCGGCTTGCGGCTGAAGGTCGGGATGATCTCGCTGACCACGCCGAAGGCGGGCAGGATCATGATGTAGACCTCGGGATGCCCGAAGAACCAGAAGATGTGCTGGTACATCACCGGGTCACCGCCACCGGCGGCGTTGAAGAAGCTGGTGCCGAAGAACTTGTCGGTCAGCAGCATGGTGACCGCACCGGCCAACACCGGCATCACCGCGATCAGCAGGAAGGCGGTGATCAGCCAGGCCCAGCAGAAGATCGGCATCTTCAGCAGGTCGATGCCCGGCGCACGCATGTTGAGCACGGTGGCGATGATGTTGATCGCGCCCATGATCGAGCTGATGCCGGCCACGTGGATGGCGAACACACTGAAGGCAACGTTGTAGCCACCCTGCAGCGACAGCGGCGGATACAGCGTCCAGCCACCGGCCGGTGCACCACCGGGCAGGAACAGGGTCAGCAGCAGCAGGCTGAAGGCCACCGGCAGCAACCAGAACGACCAGTTGTTCATGCGCGGCAGCGCCATGTCCGGCGCGCCGATCTGCAGCGGGATCATCCAGTTGGCGAGGCCGACGAAAGCCGGCATCACGCCGCCGAAGATCATCACCAGTGCATGCACGGTGGTCATCTGGTTGAAGAACTCGGGCTTGACGAACTGCAGGCCCGGCTGTGCCAGCTCGGCGCGGATCACCACGCTCATCGCCGCACCGATGATGAACATGATGAAGCTGAAACCCAGGTACAGCGTGCCGATGTCCTTGTGGTTGGTCGAGAAGAACCAACGCTCGAAGAAACTCTGCTGGTGATGGTGATCGTCGTGCCCAACTGCCGAGTGCGCCATTGCAAAACACCTCTCAGAATCGGTTGTCACCACGGCCGCGGGCGGCCGCGGGCTTTACATCACGCGCCGCTGGCTGCGGTGGCAGGTGCGCTGCCCGCTGCTGCAGCAGCAGGCGCAGCCGGTGCCTCGCCCGCCGGTGCAGCCGGTTCGGCAGGTGCCGCAGGCGTGGCTGGCTCGGCAGCCGGCGCCGGCTTGCGCTGCGCCAGCCACTGCTTGAAGTCCTCCTTGGACACCGCCTCGACCACGATCGGCATGAAGCCGTGGTCCTTGCCACACAGCTCGGCGCACTGGCCGCGGTAGACGCCGGGCTGCTCGATGCGGGTCCAGGCTTCGTTGATGAAGCCGGGGATGGCGTCCTGCTTCCAGCCCAGCGCCGGCACCCACCAGGCGTGGATCACGTCGTCGGAAGTGATGACGAAGCGGACCTTGGTATCGACCGGCAGCACCAGCCGGTTGTCGACATCCAGCAGGTAATGCGGATGGCTTTCGCGGGTCGGCACGATACCGCTCTGCCGTACGCGGTCGGACTCGCGGTCCAGGCGGCTGGTGAAGGTGACGTTCTCGCCGAGGTATTCGTACTTCCACATCCACTGGTAGCCGGTGACCTTCACCGTCATCTCGGCATCGCGGGTGTCGTACATCTTGATCAGGTTGGCCGTGGCCGGCCATGCCATCACGATCAGGATGATCACCGGGATCACCGTCCAGATCACTTCGGCCTTGGTGTTGTGGCTGAAGGTGGCGGCGACCGCGCCCTTGGATTTGCGGAACTTGAAGATGGCGTAGGCCATCGCCCCGAACACGATGACGCCGATCACCGTGCAGATGATCAACGAGAGGTTGTTCGATTCCCAGGCCAGGCGCGAGGTCTGGGTCACCCCCTTGCCCATGTTCAGCTGCCACGGCTTGGGATCGGCCGCCTGGGCCCAGGCCAACGCCGGAACCCATCCCCCGGCCACCATGGCGGCGACCGCTGCAACGCACTTCGTGCCCCGCCTGCTGCTTTGCTTCATTGCCTAGACCCTTAGCGTCGTCGGTGGCCGCCATCGCTGGCGGCGAGCAAGCTTTCAAGTGTCTCTGCGAGCGTCTGGCGTTCGGCCGGCGCGAGGAAACTCCCCACCTCCACCTGCCGGCCGCTGGATGCCAGCCGGACCCTCTCATCGTCGGTGAGCAGGCGCACCCAGTGCGGGTGGGCCCGGAACACCGGCGATCCACCGGGTACGGGGATGACCTCCACGTACGCCGGTACTACCCGGATCTCCTCCTGCCGTTCACCGCTGCGCCACAAGGCACGCAACGCGGCCGCCAGCACCAGGCTGTACAGCAGCGCGAACAGGGGGGCGAATGCATTGCCGGCCCACCACCCGAGGGCGGACACCAGCCACATCGCACCCGACAACACGGTGAACAACAGGACGAACTGCCGGGCATCGAGCGCCCGTGGGGGACGCAGCCGCAGCTGCGTACCTGACCCATCCGGAGCTGGAAGCACCTCGATCATGTCGCAACCGCGTTCCTGCCGCGGGAAACGTCTCGATGGTAGCCCCGCCCTCTCGCCGGTAGCAAGGGTGCATTCACACTTTTTCCGATGCTGCAACACAGCATGAGGCCGGCGGCGCGAATGACGAATTCAGCACAAAAATTGACGGGCGTGCTGAACACGCTGAATCCACCACCGCTACGGGCTATGAGCCCTTCACGAAGGGCGCTTCGGGGCACTTCCGGAACCCGCAAAAATGATTAAAATCGCCAAGTTTTCCATTGGCCGGACCGGCATGAACGCACCTTCCTCCTCCCCTGCCGCCAGCGACGCTCCGCGTCCGGGCGCGCTGCTGTCGCCGGAACTGCCGGCGTCCCCCAACCCGTTCCGCCAGGCCATCACCGACGCCTGGTTGAAGGACGAGGCCAGCCACGTCCGCGACCTGCTGGCGCAGGCCCGCCTGCCCGCCGAGGAACAGGCCCGGGTGCAGGCGCTGGCCGCCGACCTGGTCGGCCGCGTGCGCGTGCGCGCCAAGGACCAGGGCGCCATCGAAGCCTTCATGCGCCAGTACGACCTGGGCAGCGAGGAAGGCGTGCTGCTGATGTGCGTGGCCGAGGCACTGCTGCGCATTCCGGACCAGGACACCGCCGACAAGCTGATCCGCGACAAGCTGGCCGATGCCGACTGGGAAAAACACCTCGGCGGCAGCGACTCGGTGCTGGTCAACGCCTCCACCTGGGGCCTGATGCTGACCGGCAAGCTGGTGCAGATGAACGACGCCACCCGCGCCGACGCGCCCAGCGCGTTCAAGCGCCTGGTCGGTCGCGTCGGCGAGCCGGTGGTGCGCCTGGCCGTGCGCCAGGCGATGAAGATCATGGGCCACCAGTTCGTCATGGGCCGCACCATCAGCGAAGCCCTGGCGCGCTCGCACAAGGGCGACAACGCCAGCTACCGCTATTCCTTCGACATGCTGGGCGAAGGCGCGCTGACCATGAAGGACGCGCTGCGCTACCTGGAAGACTACCGTCGCGCGATCCACGCCATCGGCGGCGATCACAAGTCGCGCGGCGGCCGCCCGGACGGCGACGTCAACAACGCGCCGGGCATCTCGATCAAGCTCTCGGCGCTGTACCCGCGCTACGAGCACGCCAAGCGCGAGCGCGTGCTGAAGGACCTGGTGCCGGGCGTGCTGGAACTGGCACAGCTGGCCAAGAGCTACGGTATCGGCTGCACCGTCGACGCCGAAGAGTCCGACCGCCTGGAACTGTCGCTGGACATCATCGAGCAGGTGTTCTCCGACGCCTCGCTGTCCGGCTGGGATGGCTTCGGCGTGGTCGTGCAGGCCTACCAGAAGCGCACGCCGTACACGATCGACCACCTGGCCGACATGGCGCGCCGCGCCGGTCGCCGCCTGCAGGTGCGCCTGGTCAAGGGCGCCTACTGGGATGCCGAGATCAAGCGCGCGCAGATCGAAGGCTATCCGGGCTACCCGGTGTTCACCCGCAAGCAGAACACCGACGTGTCCTACCTGGCCTGCGCCAAGCGGCTGTTCACCCATGCCGACGCGATCTACCCGATGTTCGCCACGCACAACGCGCACACCATCGCCGCGGTGCGCAGCATCGCCAACGGCGGCGTGTACGAGCACCAGAAGCTGCACGGCATGGGCGACGACCTGTACGCCGAAGTGGTGCCGGCCGACCGCCTGGGCCTGCCCTGCCGCGTGTACGCCCCGGTCGGTTCGCACGAAGACCTGCTGCCGTACCTGGTGCGCCGCCTGCTGGAAAACGGCGCCAACTCCAGCTTCGTCAACCGCATCACCGACGAGCGCGTGCCGATCGCCGACCTGATCCGCGATCCGGTCGAGATGGTCGCCTCGTTCGCTTCGATTCCGCATCCCAAGATCCCGCTGCCGGTTGACCTGCTGCGCAGCCAGAACCACGACAGGAAGAATTCCATGGGCGTCAACCTCGCCAACGACAACGAACTGCGCGCCCTGGCCGAGCAGATCAACGCCGCGGTGAAGCCGTGGCAGGCTGCCCCGCTGGTGCCGGGCGCCAGCCCGGCCGGCGCCGCGCTGCCGGTGACCAATCCGGCCGACACCCGCGAGGTGGTCGGCCAGTGGCTGGCCGCCGATGCCGCCACCGTGCAGAAGGCCCTGGCCAACGCCGTGGCTGCGCAGCCGGCCTGGAACCGCACCCCGGCCGCCAGCCGCGCCGCCATCCTCGAGCACGCCGCCGACCAGCTGGAAGCGCGCATGCCGGAGTTCATGGCGCTGTGCGTGAAGGAAGCCGGCAAGAGCCTGCCCGACAGCATCGCCGAAGTGCGGGAAGCCGTGGATTTCCTGCGCTATTACGCCAAGCAGGCACGCGAGCAGTTCAGCCACGCCGAGAAGCTGCCCAGCCCGACCGGCGAGTCTAACGAACTGCAGCTGCATGGCCGCGGCGTATTCGTCTGCATCAGCCCGTGGAACTTCCCGCTGGCGATCTTCCTGGGCCAGGTGGCCGCTGCCCTGGCCGCCGGCAACAGCGTCATCGCCAAGCCGGCCGAGCAGACCAACCTGATCGGCTACTACGCGGTGAAGCTGCTGCACGACGCCGGCGTGCCGGCCGAGGTGGTGCAGTTCCTGCCGGGCGACGGCGCCACCGTCGGTGCCGCGCTGACCGCCGACCCGCGCGTGGCCGGCGTGGCCTTCACCGGCTCCACCGATACCGCCCGTGCGATCAACCGCGCGATGGCCGCGCGTGACGCCGCCATCGGCGTGCTGATCGCCGAGACCGGTGGCCAGAACGCCTTCATCGCCGACTCCTCGGCGCTGCCGGAACAGCTGGTCAAGGACGCGATCGGTTCGGCCTTCACCTCCGCCGGCCAGCGTTGCTCGGCCGCGCGCGTGCTGTTCGTGCAGGACGACATCGCCGACAAGGTGATGACCATGCTGGCCGGCGCGATGAAGGAACTGAAGGTCGGCAACCCGGGCCTGCTGTCCACCGACGTCGGCCCGGTGATCGACGCCGATGCGCTGAAGATCCTGCAGGACCACGCCGAGCGCATGGACCGCGAAGCACGTCTGATCGCCGCTGCCGAGCTGTCGGCCGACACCGCCCACGGCACCTTCTTCGCGCCGCGCGCTTACGAACTGAAGGACCTGGGCCAGCTGCAGAAGGAAGTGTTTGGTCCGGTCCTGCACGTGATCCGCTGGAAGGGCGACCAGCTCGATGCGGTGATCGACCAGATCAACGCCACCGGCTACGGCCTGACCCTGGGCGTGCACTCGCGCATCGACGAGACCGTGGACCGCATCAGCAATGGCGTCCATGTCGGCAACGTCTACGTCAACCGCAACCAGATCGGTGCGGTGGTCGGCGTGCAGCCGTTCGGCGGCCAGGGCCTGTCCGGCACCGGCCCGAAGGCCGGCGGCCCGCACTACCTGCTGCGCTTTGCCACCGAAAAGACGGTGACGGTGAACACCACCGCCGCCGGCGGCAACGCCTCGCTGCTGACCCTGGGCGACTGATCGCCGGCTTGATGCGGCAAACAAGAAACCCCGCGAACGCGGGGTTTTTTGTGCCTTGCTTCCTGCTCGGCTTTCCCGGCGCGGCCGAGCGTGGGCTCGGCTCTACAGAGGCTGGGCCACACTGAACCGATTGTCCGCCCGCGTCGCCAGCTCGCGCTGCACGCGTGCGATGCGCGTTTCCAGGTCGCCCTCCAGCAGCACATAGTCGACTCCCCGCGCCTGCAGCTCGCGCACGTACCAGGCATGCTGCTGCGCACGGAATGCCGCCCCTACCCGGGTGCCGTCCTGGTCGAACGGAATATCCGGCGCGCACACGAACAGCAGGTCATACGGCCGCATTGCAGCCTGCCGCAGTGCCTCCGGCGCCGTGCCAAACATCCAGCCGCTGTAGCCCAGCGTCACCAGCGGCGTGGTATCGCAGAACAGCCAGCGATGCGCACGCCGCACAGCTTCTTCTTCGTGCTGTGGCTGGGTCATGGCGATGCGAAGCAGATCGTCCGGCACCAGGTCGCCGCCCTGCTGCTCCCAGAGCGTGCGGCCATACTCCGGCACCCACGCGGTCTGCAGGCGCTCGGCCATCACCCGCGCCAGCGTGGTCTTGCCACTGGACTCGCCACCAATGAAGGCCACGCGCTGCACGTAGTCCGCATACACCTCGGCAGAAAGGCTGCGCCGATGCGCATGTGGATCGGCACGCAGCTGGGTGCCGCTGGCTTGGCCGACATCCAGCGTGCGCTCCAGCCGTTCATGACGTACCGGCGCATCGAAGTGCATGGCCAGCGCCTGCGCGAAGCCGTCGCCGTAGTCCTCACCGGTGTACACCGCCTGCACCGGCCCACCGAACAGGCTCAGGCACAGCCAAGCGGTGAACTCGCGCTGCACGTGCTCATCGTCGCTGTCCTGCGGCAACGTGCGAACCGCTGCGCCCCGCTGCACGCAAAATGCCGCCAGTCGAACATCGTCAAGCACCGCCACCGTGGCCTGCGGAAACCGGGCGCGCAGCCAACGCTCGCGGCGCACAGCGCTGTAGCCGGGGAAGCCCGGCTGCGACCACCCGATCACCAGCAGCTGCTGGCAACGGGTGGAAGCGAATTCGATCAGGCGCTCGTGGCCAAGGTGCAGCGGGCAGAACTTGCCCACCACCAGGCCGCGGGCAACGCGCTCAGGCGGCGGCATCGGCTGCCTTGGCCTCGGTCTGCATCAGATGGCGCCAATGGCGCAGGGCGACCAGCGCGTTTATCCAGAAACCGATGTAGAGGATCGAGGTCAGGTGCAGGCCACGGCTGTAGTACAGCGGCACCGCCACGGTGTTCACCAGCAGCCACACCCACCACGATTCCAGCTTGCGTCGCATCATCAGGATCTGCGCGATCACGCTCAACACCAGCACTGCCGAATCGATGTAGGGCGCATAGGCGTTGGTCAGTCGGGTCAGCATCCAGCCGTAGCCTAAGGTGGCCACTACCGCCAGCGGCGCCAGCCAGGCCCAGGCACGTGGGCGCAGCGCGGTGATCGGCAGCGGCGCGCCATGGTCACCACGCAGCCATTGCCACCAGCCCAGCACGCTGATGGCGATGAAGAAGAACTGCAGCACCATGTCCGCGTACAGGTGCGAGCGTTCGAACACGGCGGCGAACAGTGCGCAGCCAACGATGCCCAGCCACCAGGTATGCACGTTGTTGCGGCCGGCCAGCAGGATCGAGCCGGCAACGGCGATGTTGGCAGCCAGCTCCAGCTGGAAGTTCGGATCGGACAGGTTCATGGCGCCATTGTCACCCGCCCGTGCTGCGCAGAATACGCCCACGTGTCATCTGGCGGAATCACGAGTTCCAGACCTTGAACTCCCTCGAGATCCCTTGGAGACTCAATACTCCAACCAACGAGGACGACGGAATGCATCGTTTTGGTATGGGAGTGCTGGCAGTCGCGCTCTCGCTATCTGCTCCATTTGCGGCTCTCGCGGCCGACGTGGGAAAGGCCACTAGCACTGGCTTTCTACGGGTGACCAACGGCGCGCTCGATATCGACGGAACCATTCCTGAGCTCCCATCGATCAACATGTTTGATCTTGTTCACTTGTACATGACCGAGCCTGCATCAGGGCGGGCAAAACTGACCCGAGCGCGGGCCGCTGGCTTCCGGATGGTCCGCTTCTTTGCTGCTGGCACATACAACGAAGCCACGACCCGATTCCCTGCGGTTGAGCGCTGGAAATCTGCAGATACGCGGGCCGGGTACTTCGCAGCGTACGACCAACTCGTGCAGGATGCCGAAGTACTTGGGATCGTGCTGGTCCCCGCTCTTGTCACCGGCTACTACGATCCTGATGAGCGGCTGCGTCCCTCGGGCTGGGCCTGTGCACGCTACCCTTTCTCTCTTCCAATGCTACCGGGTAGCGAGAATCGCGCTGGTATGAAGTCGTTCGCTCTGGGCCTGGTCAGTCGCTATCGTGACTCTCGGGTCGTCCTGTTCTGGGAGCTCACCAACGAGGGCAATCTTGCCGCAAAGCACAGGAATCCCCAGGATCTCTGCGTCACTCGCGAACAGATCAGGGAGTATTTCGATGAACTGGCTGCCGCCATCAAGGCCATCGATGGCAATCACCTGATCGCAACCGGCGCAATGCAGGAAGGAGACGGAGACCTTCCTCTGGGGGATGTTGCCGGGACGTTCAACGATGCTGGCGACTACTTCCGTTACTACAACGCCAGCCCCAATGTCGATATCGTCACCGTACATCTTTACAGCCAGTTCGACTTGCAGGACGTTAGCGGTAGGACATTGAATGCCG
This sequence comes from Stenotrophomonas sp. YJH_SMC_29, assembly GCF_059371235.1. Lineage (NCBI taxonomy): Bacteria > Pseudomonadati > Pseudomonadota > Gammaproteobacteria > Lysobacterales > Lysobacteraceae > Stenotrophomonas > Stenotrophomonas sp. YJH_SMC_29. Next base: position 102,665 of record NZ_JCAFUK010000016.1, read on the forward strand.
GGGAGATTCTCAGGTACTTCAATGGCATTGCCGTAACGATGGGAAAGCCGCTCTGGATCGGCGAGTTTGGCGTGCCCGGTGGAACGGCTTGGTCGAGCAACAACCTGCACGACACTCCAATGTCCACCATCCTTGCAAGGCACTACCTTGGCATAGACCTGGCAACAGCCTGGAACTGGGAATCGCGCGAGTATGGCCGGCCCGGCTATCACCCTGAGATGGTCCAGTACAGCATCGATCCTGGCGAGGACAACGACATTATCCATGTGCTAACGAGCGCACAGGACATGATGGGAGCAAACGATGCGCGCTTCCACTGGAAGCCTATGACCGGCGATTTCAATGGGGATGGGCGCTCCGACCTGCTTGCTGCGTCGGATCGAGGGACCTGGCAAGTCTCGCTCATTGGGAATTCGCCCTCGGTCCCCGCGCAGTGGTTCTCGGAATTCGGTGACAATCAAAAGGACCCGGGTGCTGCACCCTTCCAGCGACTCACTGGAGATTTCAATGGCGACGGAACCACGGATATCGCAGTGAAGGGTCAGGATGGACGCTGGTTCGTGGCATTGGGCGATGGCCGGAAGTTTGGCAGGCCCGGCGAATGGCTGATTGGATTTGGCAACACCCATTCCGACCCTGCAGGGGACTTCGTAGCGATTGCAGGAGATTGGAATGGCGACGGACTCACAGATATCGGCATGAAGGCAAGGGACGGGCGTTGGTACGTCGCCTTCAGCGACGGTAGCAGATTCAGAAACCCCGCACTTGTGCTCTCCAACTTCCTTAACGAGAACATCGACAATGGAGGGGGGGGCGTTCATGTGCTCAGCGGCGATTGGAATGGTGACGGACGCACGGACCTAGGCGCAAAGACCTCGGACGGTCGTTGGTACATGGCAACCAGCACTGGCACAGGGTTTACTTATGAGCGTCTTGCGCTCGCGAATTTCGGCAATGATCTGCTCGACCCCGCAGGAGCGCCATTCCTGCCTGTTGTTGGTGATTGGAACGGCGATGGCAAGGCCGATGTCGGCGTGAAGTCCCGTGATGGAAGATGGTTTCTTGCCGACGGGGATGGCCTGAGCTTCATCGCTACCCGTCAGGTTCTGAGCGGCTTTGGCGATGATCTGTCCGACCCTGGCGGTGCTCCATTCACACCATTTGCCGGTGACTGGAACAGGGACGGCAGGACTGACATAGGTATCCATTCCAATGACGGCCGCTGGTTCATTGGAACGAACGACGGAAGAACGTTCGTTGACCTCAAGGCTTGGCATTGACGAAAAAAAGGCCCCGCTCGCGCGGGGCCCTCCGTGTGCTGCGTCAGGCCATCGCCCGAATCAGAACTTGTACTGCAGCGAAGCCGCCAGCACGTCGCCGCTGACCTTGTACTTGCCGGTCACGGTGTTGCCGGTGGCCGAGGTCGAGGTGATGTTCGGATCCTTGGTGAACAGGTGGGTGTAGCCCACGCTGTATTCCATCTTGTCCGAAGCGGCGTAGGTCATGCCCAGCGACAGCCACTTGCGGGTGGTGTCCGGCACGCGCACGTCGCGGTGGGCATCGGTGGTCGGGGTCTGGTCATAGGCCAGGCCGCCGCGCAGGGTCAGCTTGTCGTTCACGCGGAAATCGGTACCGATCGACGCGAAGGTGGTGTCACGGTAGTGGAACGGCAGCACGCTGTCCGGCTGGTTGGAGTCGTAATCGACGACGACCTGGTCGAACTTGCTCCACGCGGTGCGCGTGACTTCAGCCATGATCTGCCACTGGTCGTTCACGCGGTGGGTGAAGCCCACGGTGGCGCTGGCCGGCAGGGTGATGGTCGCGCGACCATTGCTGTCGATGAAGGTACCCGGGGCAGCCGTGGCCAGGAAGGCCGCCGCATTCTGCGGAATGGTGAAGTCCGCCTTGCCGTCGGTGATCTTGTGCTCGACCTTCGAGCGGTAGCTGAAGGCGATGTTGGTGCCTTCCACCGGGGTGACGGTCATGCCCAGGGTGTAGCCGACCGACACTTCATCGCCCTTGATGCGCAGGTAGCCATCGGCGGTGCCCGGCGAGAAGCCGAGCTGGGCGGCCTGGCGTGCAGCCGCCTGCGACGCCGCCGCAGCCTGGGCCGCGGTGCCGCCGGCAGCCAGCACACGCGCCGCAGCGGTGCGCTGGGCAGTGGCGTTGATCGCGGTGCCGGTGTCGACAGCGTTGGTCAGGTCGACGTTCAGGCGCTCGGCGAACACCGAAGCACCGAACGACAGGTACGGGTTGACGTCATAGGAGAACGCCACGCCCAGGTCGATGGCCTGCAGCTCGGTCTTGACGCCGTTGTAGCGGCCGACCCAGTCGCGGTCGTATTCGGTCTTGAAACCGAACGGCACGGTCAGCGAAGCACCGAAGTGCATGTTGTCGTTCTCGCCGAACGGCACGTGGAAGTACGCGGCCGGAACCGGGGCGATCATGCCGGCGTCGCCGCCGTTGCCGCCGGAAATCGGCGCGCCGTTGGCGTACTGGCCCTGGCCGCGGAACTTGGCGCCGAAGCTGATGGCGCTGACGTCGCCCTGGACCAGGGTGCCGTCGAGCAGGCGCATGGACGCCGGGTTGGTGGCGATGACCGAGGCGTCACCTTCGGTCGAGGTGGAGCCGGCGAACGCGCGGCCCAGGCCCTTGGCGCTGTTTTCCTTCAGCTGGAAGGCGGCAGCATTGGCATCGGCGGCGGCCAGCGCACCGGCAACGCCGACGGCCAGCAGGGTCAGTCGGGCAATGGTGGAAGCGGTTTGCATCGTAGTTCTCTCTCTCCGGTAAGCGGTGATGGTGCTCTGAGTGCGCCTGCGCCCGGCCGGCCCTGAAGCCCTTCGGAGCGCGCCGGATTCCCCTCCCGACATACGACGCCGTATGCGAGTATTACCCAGAGCCGTTAATGAAACAATAACAGCGCAGGCGGTTTTCCCGTCTCGAAAGCTGAACAGGACCGTCCCCGCCGAAAGCGGCGCACGCTAGGCTATTGGCATGTTCGTCTCGCTCCCGTCCCGCAAGAAGGCGGCCCTGCGCTGGGCCACGCCCGTGCTGTTCGCGTCACTGTGGCTGGCGTTCCTGTGGTCGATCTCGCGCCCGGACGACGCCCGCAACAGCCTCTGGCTGGACTGGGGCGCCCTGTCCACCGGCCTGACCCACCCGCTGGACTGGTGGGCGACCCTGCAGGACGGCAGCGTGCTGCGCCTGTTCACCGCCCTGTTCCTGCACGCCGACTGGTCGCACCTGCTGGGCAACCTGGTGTTCCTGCTGATCTTCGGCCTGCCGGCCGAGCGGGTGCTGGGGCCGTGGCGGCTGCTGCTGCTGTTCCTGGTCGGCGGCGCGGTGTCGAACCTGGTGGCGATCTACACCATGGGCAGCCCGGACCAGATCATCATCGGCGCCAGCGGCGCGGTGTCGGCGCTGATCGGCGCGTATCTGGCCCTGTTCCCGGGTGCGCGGCTGGGCGTGGTGATTCCGCTCGGGCTGTTCCTGGAGTTCGTACGGGCCCCGGCCTACCTGCTGATCGGTGTCTGGGCCGCGCTGCAGGTGGTGTTCGCCCACATCGGTCCCAGCTTCGGCATGGTGGCGTGGTGGGCGCACATCGGCGGTTTCGTGTTCGGCGTCGTGTACGGAGTCTACGTGCGGGCTGCGATCGCGCGCCGCCTGCGCAAGCGCCACGGGTTCTGACCCCTGGTAGTGCCGGCCGCTGGCCGGCTCCACTTCTGACCCCTGGTAGTGCCGGCCGCTGGCCGGCTCCACTTCTGACCCCTGGTAGTGCCGGCCGCTGGCCGGCTCCACGCTCAGCCACTCCCCGTGGCGTTATGCGTGCTCGACTCCTTCATTGATATGGATCTGCTCGGTCCGTGATGAGGCCGAAAGCGTCACTCGCGACTGACCACCAACGCATTGTGGTGGGTATCGAACAGCAGCGTGGCTCCGCCATCCAGCACCACGAAATATTCGAAGAACGGCAATTCGCCGAGCAAGGGAATCAGTTCACTTGCCTGCAGAGTCCAGATTGGCCACGGCAATGCGCGCTCGTCTGACGCTACCAGACACATTTCGCCGTTCACTTCCACCAGCAGTTCTGCCAAGCAGGAAAGGCCTTCATCGCTGTCGTCGTATTGGATGGTCTGATCAGCCGTCGCTATGCCCGCCCACCAATAAACACGGCGCGGATCGATTCCGTGGCGACCCGCCAGGGATTCCAGCAGCGCAACGGCCCGGTCAACCGGCAACGGATCGCGACCAAGCAGTTGGCTGATCGTGGTCGCGAGGTTCGAATGATCCATGGACCGATTCTATCGGGCGACACCTCGGCTGCGCCGCCTTGCGGATGAACAGGGCGTCCGCCGGGCACGGCCCGGCGCTACCGTCAGGGCTTGGCCGGGGCCGGTGCGGGCTTTGCTTCCGGCTTTGCTTCCGGCTTTGCTTCCGGCTTTGCTTCCGGCTTAGGTTCGACCTTCGCTTCCGGCTTCGCCGCAGCGGCCTTCGCCGCCTTGGCCGCATCCGCCTTCGCGGCTTCGGCCTTCAACCGTGCGGCCACCGAACCGGGGTTCTTCAGCTCGGCCAGCGCGTCGTTGATCGGGCCGTCGCCCGGCAGCACCGCACCGGCGTGGTAGCCCTCGGTGCCTTCGTCATCGCCGCGCAGATGGCCCGGCAGGGTGGCTTCGCTGTAGTCGCTCAGGCTGGCCGGCAGTGCATCCTCGGCCGGCGTGGCGGCGGGTTTCAGCTCGACGTCCGGCACGATGCCGGTGGCCTGGATCGATTTGCCGCTGGGCGTGTAATAGCGCGCGGTGGTCAGCTTCACCGAATCGCCATTGTCCAGCGGCAGCACCGTCTGCACCGAGCCCTTGCCGAAGGTGCGGCTGCCGACCACGCGCGCGCGCTTGTTGTCGCGCAGCGCACCGGCCAGCACTTCCGATGCACTGGCCGAGCCGGCATCGGCCAGCACTACGACCGGCGCGCCCTTCAGCAGGTCGCCCGGGGTCGCGTCGAAACGGGCGTCGCTGATGCTGATCCGGCCACGGGTGCTGACGATGTTGCCCTTGTCGAGCAGATCGTCGGCCACCTGCACGGCGGCCGTCAGCAGGCCACCCGGGTTGCTACGCAGATCCAGCACCAGGCCCTTGAGCTGGCCACCCGACTGCTTCTGCAGCTGCTGCACGTGCTTCTGGAAGTCCGAACCGGTATCGGCCTGGAACGTGCTCAGGCGGATATAGCCATAGCCCGGCTCGAGCAGGCGGCTGCGCACGCTGGTCACGCGGATGGTCTGGCGGGTGAGGCTGACATCGAACGGCTTGGGCCTGCCTTCGCGCACGATGGTCAGCACCACCTTGCTGCCGGCCGGGCCGCGCAACGGCTCGCTGGCATCGATCGCACTGATCGGCTTGCCGTCGATGGCGATGATCAGGTCACCGGCAAGGATGCCGGCCTTGGCCGCCGGCGTGTCGTCGATCGGCGAAATCACCTTCATGCTGGCGTTGTCCGGCTGCTGCTGCAGCTCGACACCGATGCCTTCGTAGGCGCCATTGGCCTGCTCGTCGAAGGCCTGCGCATCTTCCTTGTTGAAGTAGGTGCTGTGCGGATCGAGGTCGAGCAGCAGGCCACGCACGGCCGACTGCATCAGCTTCTTGTCATCGACCGGATCGACATAGGCCGCACGCACCGCGTTGTAGACGGCCACGAAGCGGCGGATTTCCTCCAGCGGCACCTTCGAGGTCACCGCCTCCTCGCTGTTCGCTGCCTGCCCGCCGGTTTCCTGGCTCGGAGCGGGCGCGGTCTGCTGCGCCCAGGACAGCGCTGGCAACAGGGCCAGCAAGAGGGTGGCGGTACGGGCTGCGCGCATGGAGCACTCCTGTCGACGTTGGCATCGTGCTCAAGGCACATGGGCCGATTATGCGCGAAGCACGGCTAAATTCCCGTTGAATCCGCCGTGCATGCGGCGAGCCCGGGTTCAGCGCCGCTGCAGCCAGCTGTCCGGATTGACCGGCTGCCCGCCACGGCGCAGCTCGAAGTACAGCGCGGTCACGCCCTGGCCGCCGGAATTGCCGACCTTGGCCACCGCATCGCCACGGCTGACCCGTGCGCCGGCATCCTTCAGCAGGGTGTCGTTGTGCGCGTACAGGCTCATGTAGCCGTTGCCGTGGTCGACGATCAGGATCATGCCGTAGCCGGTCATCCAGTCGGAGAACACGACGGTGCCATCGGCCACGGCCGTGACCGTGCTGCCGGCTGGCGCGCCGATCAGCACGCCGCTGCTGGTGCGGCCGTCGGGCAGCTTGCCGCCGTAGCGCGCCAGCAGGTTGCCGGACAACGGCCAGCCCAGGCCACCGACCTTCGGCGCCGGTGCCGATGCCACCGCAGGCGGCACCTTGGTCGGCGGCGGCGGTGGCCGGCCCTGTGCCGCGGCCTGGCGCGCGGCACGCTCGGCGGCGGCCTTCTCCGCAGCCGCGCGGCGCGCAGCGGCCCGGCGCTCGGCCTCCGCACGGGCCGCAGCAGCACGCAGGTTGGCCAGCAGTGTTTCCAGCGCCTTGGCGTCCTGGCCCAGCGCCTGTTCCTTCTCGCGCTGGTCCTTGAAGCGCTCGTCCAGCGAGGCCACGGTCCTGGCGCGATCGCGACGGTCGGCCTCCAGCGCCGCAGCCTGCTGCTTCTGGTCCTGGTGCGCGCCCTGCAGCTTCTGCTTGCGCTCGGCGATCTGCGCCTGCAGCGCTTCCAGCTCCTTCAGGTCAGTGGTCAACGCGGTGATGCGCTGTGCCCGCTCGCGCTGCAGGTAACGATGGTAGGCCAGGGCACGATTCGCATCGGCCACGGTGTCCTGCGACAGCAGCAGTTTCAGCGGTGCGTGGTTGCCCAGCTGATAAGCCGCGCGCAGCAGTCCGGCCAGTTCGCGGTGCTGCTGGGCGAGGTTGCTCTGCAGGGTGCTGCGGCGCTGCTCGGCCTGGGCCAGGGCCTGGGCCTGCTCGCGCAGCGCCGCTTCGGTCTGCGCAAGCGCGCGCCCGGTGCGTGCCACCTTCTCGTCGGCCTCGCGCAGCTGCTGCGACGCCTGCCCGCGCTGGCCCTCGATCTGCCGTCGCTCCTGCGCCACGCCCTTCAGTTCGGTACGCAGCTTCTGCAGCTTGCGCTCGGTCTCGCGGGTGGTCTGCGCAGCACCCGGCAGCGGCAGGGCCAGCGCCATGGCCAGCCCCAGCAGCAGGCAGCGACCGCCGCGGGCAGCGGCGATGTGATGTCGGCGTGATGGGAAGACGTTGTCGCGCAAGGGCTTTCCAGTGACTTCAGGCAGTTGCGGGGGCTACCGGGGAATGGTGACATCTCCGCACGCGGCCTGCCAGCCGCACATCTCTCGAGGTCTCCATGAAAACTCTTTCCATTCCGCTGCTGTTGGGCGTACTGCTGGCCACCGGGCCGGTCTGTGCCCAGGAGAACATCAGCAAGGTCAACGGCAGCATCAGCGCCGAACCGGGTCAACGCTACGGCAAGCTGGACACCGTCAACGGCGGCATCCGCATCGGCGAAGGCGTAGAGACCGGCAGCATCGACACCGTCAACGGTGGGGTGAAGGTTGCCGACCGCGCCCGCACCGGCAAGATCGAAACGGTCAACGGCGGTGTGCGGCTGGGGCGCGAGGTGATTGCCAGCGGCGGTGTCAGCACCGTCAACGGCAGCATCTTCAGCGATCGCGGCAGCCAGATCGAAGGCGGCGTCGAGACCGTCAACGGCGGCATCGGCCTGGTCGAGAGCCGCGTCGGCAAGGATGTGGAGACCGTCAATGGTGACATCACCGTCGGTATCGGTTCGCAGGTCAACGGCGGCGTGCATGTGCGCAAGCCGAACTTCAGCATCTCGCTGACCGCCAGCCGCAAGCCCCGCGTGATCATCGGCCCCAACGCGGTGGTCCGTGGCCCGCTGCAGTTCGAGCGCGAAGTTGTGCTGTACGTGCATCGCACCGCGCGCATCGGCCCAGTCACCGGTGCCGAGCCGATCCCGTTCGACAGCGAAACCGCCCCGGCCGACTGAACCCGCCGGAACCGCCGCTTCGGTGATACTCGCGTGTACCGGCCGCGCCTGGGTGCGGCCGCCCTTTGTTTTCCAGGAATCGACGATGCCCCGCAAACTCCTCCTGTGCCTGGCCGCTGCGGCCGCGCTCAGCGCCTGCAAAGGCGAAGACACGCCGGCCACCGCGCCGGCCACCGATACCGCTGCGGCGAAGCCCGCCGCCCACCAGTTCTCGCCGGAAATCAATGCCGGCGACTTCGCCGAGATGGTCAAGACCCTGGCCTCGGATGAGTTCGAGGGCCGCGCCCCGGGCAGCAAGGGCGAAGAACTGACGGTCAACTACATCCGCGACCAGATGCAGCGCATCGGCCTGCAGCCCGGCAACGGTGACAGCTGGTTCCAGGACGTGCCGATGACCGAGACCACGGCCGACGAATCGACCGTGCTGAAGATCACCCAGGGCGGCAAGACCACCGAACTGAAGTTCGGCACCGACATGGTGGTGGGTACCCGGACCGGCCAGGCGGAGGTCAAGATCGATGCCAGCGACCTGGTGTTCGTCGGCTACGGCGTCGACGCACCGGAACAGAAGTGGAACGACTACGCCGGCCAGGACTGGAAGGGCAAGACGGTCGTGATGTTCGTCAACGACCCGGGTTTCCACGTCGACGACCCGGCGCTGTTCGACGGCAAGCGCATGACCTATTACGGCCGCTGGACCTACAAGTTCGAGGAGGCCGCGCGCAAGGGCGCCGCCGCGGCACTGATCGTGCACGACACCGCCGGCGCATCCTATGGCTGGGACGTGGTGAAGAACTCCTGGGCCGGCCCGCAGTACGACCTGCCGGCCAAGGATGACCCGGAAGCCCGCATCCCGGTACAGGGCTGGCTGAGCGCCGACGCCGCCAAGGCGCTGTTTGCCGGTGCCGGCCTGGACCTGGCGCAGGCTTACAAGGATGCGAGCAAGCGCGGCTTCAAGCCGGTGCCGCTGAAGGCCACCGCTGCGGTCGACCTGAAGAGCCAGATCGCGCAGAAGCAGTCGCGCAACGTGGTGGGCGTGCTGCCGGGCAGCAAGCGCGCTGACGAGGCCGTGCTGTACATGGCGCACTGGGACCACCTGGGCAAGCACGAGGGTGAAACCGGCGACAACATCTACAACGGTGCGGTCGACAACGCGACCGGCGTGGCCGGCATCCTCGAAGTGGCCGAAGCCATGGCCCACCAGGATCCGAAGCCGGAGCGTTCGGTAGTGTTCCTGGCGGTGACCCTGGAAGAATCCGGCCTGCTGGGTTCGAAGTACTACGTTGCCCATCCGACCTTCCCGCTGGACAAGATCGCCGGCGTGATCAACATCGATGCGATGTCGGTGGCCGGCCGTGCCAAGGACGTGACCGTCACCGGCTTCGGCAGCTCGGAGCTGGAGGACATCCTCAAGCCGCTGGCTGCTGCCCAGGACCGTACGCTGCATGGCGAGACCGCAGTGCAGAGCGGCTTCTACTTCCGCTCGGATCACTTCAACTTCGCCAAGGCCGGCGTCCCGGCCCTGTACGCCGATGGCGGCGAGGACCTGCGCGAGGGCGGCGTGGAGGCCGGCCGCAAGGCCGCGGCGGACTACGGCGCCAACCGTTACCACGGCCCGAAGGACGAGTTTGACGCGGCCACCTGGAAGCTGGACGGCACCGTCGAGGACCTGCAGCTGATGTATGGCGTGGGCAAGGAACTGGCCGCAGGCGATCGTTGGCCGAACTGGTATGCAGGCAATCCGTTCAAGGCCGCCCGCGACGCGATGATGAAGGACAAGGCCCCGGCCAAGTAACAGCGGGCCTTGCTCGACTGAACATGATTCAAGCCTGAGCGGCGCCCCACGGGGCGCCGCTTTTCTTTTGCGTACCGTCGGCGGCTCATCCACGGTTGGTGTGGATCTGCCGGTAGTGCCGGCCGCTGGCCGGCAATCGATTGGTAGCGGCCAACCTTGGTTGGCGCCATGCCTCCTCGCGGAGGGCATCCACGCATGGCGTGAACCTCCCGGGACGATGCTGGGCCATGGGGTTGCCGGCCAGCGGCCGGCACTACCCGCTGTTCTGCGCACAAAGAAAAACCCCGCTGCGCAAGCAGCGGGGTTTTGGGTGTAAACCCTGGCGATGACCTACTCTCGCATGGCTTGAGCCACACTACCATCGGCGCAGCTGCGTTTCACTTCCGAGTTCGGGATGGGATCGGGTGGTTCCACAGCGCTAATTTCACCAGGGAG